>CAYOHU010000215.1:0-2968 GCA_964403845.1 uncultured Acetatifactor sp. | reverse complement strand
GAGTTCCTTGCATGTGTGAAAAAAGCAGAGGAGTCTGTCAGGGTCGGTATGCTTTTAATGCAGGAAAAAAAACAGTTATTGGGTGTTGCGTTATCTTTATCGGAGAACGAGAACTTCTTTTATGAACTTACACATAGGAAAGAAGAGGAGGGGCAGCTTTCATTATTTGCAGAGAAGGTGGAGGCGGAGGATGATACGGAGAAGGTGCGTGAGGCTCTGAACAGACTCTCAAGAAAAACAAAGATAGCAACCATTGATATCAAGAAGCAGTATGATTATTTGGCGAAGGATTTTACAGAGAATTATTTTGATGTTTTGATTGGTGCTTATCTGCTCAATCCCTTGAAAAACGATTATGATATAGAGGCGATAGCAGCAGAATATCTGCAGATGATGATCCCGGGCGTGAAAGAGACCTTCGGAAAGGATTCTTTGAAAAACTCTTTGGAACAGCATTTTGAAAAGTGTGTGCAATTCTATTGTTACGGTGCGTATGTATCCCGTAAAGCAGCAGACATCATAGAAGAAAAATTAAAAGAGACAGGTATGGACACACTTATGCGCGAGATGGAGATGCCTTTATCCCTTGTGCTGTACGACATGGAGCGCGAGGGCGTGAGGGTGCGCAGGGAAGAACTGAAGGAATATGGTGATGCCCTGATCAACCGTATTGCAGAGCTTGAAGAGTCCATTCACACGCAGGCAGGTACAGAGTTTAATATTAATTCTCCGAAGCAATTGGGGGAAGTACTTTTCGAGATCATGAATATTCCCGGTGGGAAGAAAACTAAGACCGGTTATTCTACTGCGGCGGATGTGTTGGAGAAGCTGGCGGTGGATTATCCTATTGTGAGGGATATTTTGGAGTATCGCGGACTTACGAAGCTGAAATCCACATATGCGGATGGTTTGGCGGTCTATATTGAACCGGATGAACGTATTCACACAAACTTTAATCAGACCATCACCGCTACAGGTCGGATTAGCTCTACGGAGCCTAATTTGCAGAATATTCCCATGAGAATGGAGCTGGGAAGAAGAATTCGAAAGGTATTTGTACCGAAAGAGGGCTGTGTATTCATGGACGCGGATTATTCCCAGATTGAGCTCCGTGTTCTGGCTCATATGTCCGGTGATGAACAGCTGATTGAGGCTTACCACATGGATCAGGATATTCACAGAATTACAGCAGCGAAGGTGTTCCATACTCCCTTTGAACAGGTGACGGATTTGCAGAGAAGAAATGCAAAGGCAGTGAACTTTGGTATTGTATACGGCATCAGTTCCTTTGGCTTAAGTCAGGATTTGAGTATCAGCAGAAAGGAAGCTTCGGAATATATTGAACAGTACTTTGCAACTTATCCTAAGGTAAAAAAATTTCTGGACAAATTGGTCAGTGATGCCAAAGAAAATGGTTATGTCACGACCATGTTCCAAAGAAGACGTCCTGTGCCGGAGCTTTCCTCTTCGAACTTTATGCAGCGTTCCTTTGGCGAACGTGTGGCTATGAATTCCCCGATTCAGGGAACGGCGGCTGATATTATAAAAATAGCAATGATCAAGGTATGGAAAGCCTTGAGGGATGCCGGACTGAAATCCAGATTGATTCTTCAGGTGCATGATGAGCTGTTGATAGAGACGCTGAAAGAAGAGGAGGAGCAGGTACGTCTGATTCTTTCGGAAAATATGAAAAACGCTGCGCACCTTGCAGTAACTCTGGAAGTAGATTTGCATACGGGAGAAAATTGGTATGAAGCCAAATAGGATGCGTTTTATTGGGATTACCGGTGGTATTGGTGCCGGAAAAACTGAAATTTTAAAGTATATCGAAAAGCATTACAAATGTGAAATATACCTTGCAGATGAGGTGGCACATTCGGTGAAGCTGGCCGGAACGGACTGCTTTGACCAATTGGTGAAACTTCTGGGAGAGGATGTTGTGGGCGATGATGGGCAGATTGATAAAAATGCCATGGCAAACAGGATTTTCTCTGACACTGCTATGCTGGAAAAGGTAAATGACATCGTGCATCCGGCAGTCAGAAGGTATCTGTTGGAAAAGGTGGAGGTTGCAAGACAGAACGGCAAGGTAGAATTGTTCTTTGTAGAAGCGGCACTTTTGGTCGAAACCGGGTACGGCTCTCTGGTAGATGAAATGTGGTATATTTATGCAGATGAGAAGATTCGCAGGAAGCGGCTTCGAGACGCAAGAGGCTATAGTGAGGAAAAAATAGAGAAAATTATAAAAAATCAGCTTTCTGAGGAAGCATTCCGAAAGGCGTGTGATTTTGTAATTGACAACAGTGGGGAACTTACAGACAGCTATCAGCAAATTGATAAAAAACTGGAGGCTTACACATGGCGAGAGTAAAAGAGAGTCAGGGACAATTGATATTTGGTTTGGATATCGGAACCAGAAGTATCGTAGGAACTGTGGGATATTTGAATAACGGCAAATTCCACGTGGTTGCTCAGCGTGCAAAAGAGCATGAGACAAGGGCGATGCTGGATGGACAAATCCATGATATCGGTAAAGTGGGAGAGACCATAGAGTCTGTTAAAAATCAATTGGAAGAAGACTTGAATAAGTCTTTGACAGATGTGTGTATTGCAGCGGCCGGTCGTGTGTTAAGAACCGTAACCACCTCGGTGGAGAAGACTTTTGATTCCGATCAGGAAATCACAGAAGAAGATATTAATAATCTGTCTACAATGGGGGTAGAGAAGGCATATGAAGAGTTTGTGAAAACCAACGATATGACCATGAAATTCTACTGCGTAGGATATACTCCCATGCGTTATTATATGAACGGTTATCCAATCAGCAATCTGGAGGGACATAAAGCGCGCGTAATCGGTATCGACCTGATTGCAACGTTTCTTCCGGATGATGTTGTGGATGGTTTGTATAAAGCGGTGGAAATTGCAGGACTGCGTGTTGCTAACCTGACGTTGGAGCCTATTGCGG
>CAYOHU010000214.1:0-3056 GCA_964403845.1 uncultured Acetatifactor sp. | reverse complement strand
GAATTCATAGTTATGAGGATATTCACCTGATTAAGAATTTGGGGAAAAATCAGTTGAATTTCACAGTCGGCAGCGCATTGGACCTTTTTGGTGGTAAATTAAAGTGGGATGCGGTAAAAAACATGACTTAAGTTACAAATATTTTAAGAAAAAATTGGGAAAATGTTACAAAGATATTAAAACATCGTTGCTGTTTAAGGTCGTTTGTGGTAAGATGTTATAGTTTACCGGAGGTGACTTTTATGCGATGCAAAAAACATAAACGCAAGATGAATCATGTTGTGATTGTTACATCCGATGCAGTAGATGCAAATGTTAAGCAGTTTCGAATCAGGCCCTGGATGCTGCAGGTGGTCATTAGTATCCTATGCGTGGTTGCCGGTGCATTCATTGGCTACTTGGTCTACGAAGAAAAGCTGTGGGATGTCGCTAAACAGCGAAGCGCTGAACAGCAGGAGGTCATGAAGAGACTGGAGGATGAAAAGCTGGCGCTGGAGAATGAAAGGGAGGCGCTGGAGGGCGAAATCAGCGGCCTAAACGATCAAATTAGGATTTTAAGTGAAACAGTGAACCAAAAGGTGCAGAATGAAAATGAATTGACTGCGATTCTGGAAGAACAGTGTTTGCCGACCGAGTTTCCGCTGACGGGATCTGCGACCATGCGGGAGGCAGCGGAAGGCAATCCGATGTGTGTGTTTACTGCTTCGGAAGGAATTATGATTGTGGCTACTGCCAGCGGAACGGTATCTGCCGTAAATGATGATAGTGAATATGGTCATAATGTGTGGATTGACCATGGAAATGGATATGTGACAATCTATCGTAACAAAGGTGACGCGATTGTGAAGCCGGGGGATGATGTAGTACAGGGGACAACATTGTTTCTGATCGGAGAGAACAATACTCAGCTTGGTTATCAGATGATGAGGGACGGGGTTTATATCAGCCCCATGGAAATGCTGTCAATCAGTGGTTAGCAGATAAGGATTACAGAACGGAGGAAAGTATATTGAGTCATAAGGACAGACAGGTGCGGATATGTACACTAATCGGAAAGGATTCGGAGCTTGCAGGAGATTTTTCCGTTCAGGGCTCTGCGCGAGTTGACGGGAAGGTAAATGGTAATGTGACTGTGACGGGGACTCTGATCGTGGGCGCGTCAGGGAGTATCAGTGGAGATGTATCCGCCAAGTCAGTAGTGATTGGTGGAGAAGTGTTAGGAGATGTGGAAGCCCCGGAGAAGACGGAGTTGACTGCAACAGCCAAGGTCTTAGGAGACATTTCCACCAGTGTAATTGTGGTTGATGAAAAAGCGATTATACAAGGAAAAATCGATATGAATCAAAGCACCCCTGATAAAAAGGCAAAGAGCAGGAATAGCAAAGCTGTACGAAGCGGGAAAAAATCTGCAAAGGCTGCCATCGCAGAAGCGTTAAAAGAGGTGGAGGAAGAGGCTAACAGAGAAGAAAAAACGGAGGTGCAGGAGTCTGTCAGCAAGACTCCCACAGAAGAATAGAGAGAGTGAGAAATAAAAGAAACACACCGAAACAGTGTCCGGTGTGTTTCTTTTACTTCTCTATCCGTTCAAATACAAGGGCATAGCCGTCATTTCCGTAATTCAGGGAACGGTTTACTCTACTGATGGTGGCAGTGGAGGCACCGGTTTTTTCGGCAATCTCTAAATAAGTCTTATGATCCTTCAGCATTGCGGCTACTTCAAAACGCTGTGATAAGGAAAGCAATTCATTTACTGTACATAAATCCTCAAAGAAGCTGTAGCATTCTTCCCTGTTTGTAAGGCTAAGGATAGCATCAAACAGACAGTCAACAGCTTCTGTTTTAATTTTTTTATTCATAATGAATACCTCTCAATTTACTTTTACACTGTGAAGTTTTACAGACTCAACACTGTGTATTTTATCATACTAAAGTTGTAAAGTAAAGGATTTCATGAACTCTTTTTACAACTCTTTTTAAAAGAAAAAGGTTGTCATGTAGTTTTGAATACTATATAATAATTTTAATGCAATAAAACGATGAGGGAGTCGGAAGACATGACAATTGATACGGAAGATTTGTTGAATAGTATACTGGAAAGCCTGGATCAAATAGAATATGTCAAGCTTAAGGATATTCCTAATATTGATTTATATGTGGATCAGGTGACTACATTTATGGAGCGAAAGCTGCGGTCTACGGCTCGTTATCCCGATGAAGATAAAATTCTGACGAAGACGATGATTAATAATTATGCGAAGAATGATCTTTTGCCGCCGCCTGTTAAGAAGAAATATTCCAAGGAACATGTACTTTTGCTTATTTTTATATATTACTACAAAAGTATTTTATCCATCAGCGATATTCAGACATTGCTGCGTCCCATAACCGAACAGTTTTTTCAGAATGGTCGGGAATTCAATCTGGAGAGCATCTACGAGGAAGTTATTGGGATGGACAAGGAATTAATTGAACGCATGAAGGATTGTGTGAAGCAGGAATTTAAAGAGAGTGAGGATATGTTTTCCGAAGCACCTGAGGAAAGCAGGGAATTTTTGCGGAAGTTTGCCTTTATCTGCAGGCTCAGCTTTGATGTGTATTTGAAGAAATTAATGATTGAGAAAATGGTAGATGAGCTTGCTAAAGATCAGAAGGTGGTCGAGGAAAAAGAAAAAGAAAAGGAAAAAGAAAAGGGCGATAAGAAGTCTGACAAGGAGTAATGTGTCCAGGCAACTTTTAGGCGTAATTTCATAATATAAATCAGCAGTGGCTATGGAAGAGTAATCTTGCATAGCCGTAATCATTTTAAGATGGAGGATGAGGTTTATGAAAAAAGTAAGCGCCGGAAAGGTTGGAGTAGGTCTGCTATGCACAATAATGCTTGTGCTTAGCGGATGCGGACACAGTGGAGGAGCAGATGCGGACGGCAAGACTCAGGTGGTATTGAATGAGGTAGCTCATTCTGTCTTTTATGCACCGATGTATGTGGCAATCGAAGAAGGATATTTCGCGGAGGAAGGAATTCAGCTGGAGCTGGTAACGGGATATGGGGCGGATAA
>CAYOHU010000213.1:0-3074 GCA_964403845.1 uncultured Acetatifactor sp. | reverse complement strand
GTTAAGACGCCGCCCTCTCACGGCGGAAACAGGGGTTCGATTCCCCTATCAGCTGTTAGCTGTTTGAAAGAATAGCCCAACCCGAAGAAGTGCTGGAAACCTCAATTGTGTGCGGTTTGCGGCATTTTTTTTATGGAGCTTTTGAAAAAAAGATGGCTTTCCGAATTCATGAACTTTTTCTGAATTTTTGAAAATGACTTGCGTCTAAAGATTTTTTGGTGTATAGTGGTGCACGATTAGCGTGCGTCATTGTGACGCTACGATGTTCAGAATAGGGGATATACCATGGCAAAATATTTAGTAATAGTGGAGTCACCTGCCAAGGTGAAGACAATCAAAAAATTTTTGGGGTCAAATTATGAGGTGGCTGCAAGTAATGGTCACGTGCGTGATCTGCCGAAAAGCCGTTTGGGCTTCGAACCGGAGAATGATTATGAACCGAAATATATTACAATCAGAGGTAAGGGAGAGATTCTTGCAAACCTGAGAAAGGAAGTTAGGAAGGCGGAGAAAATCTATCTCGCAACGGACCCTGACCGTGAAGGAGAGGCTATTTCCTGGCATTTATATCACGCCTTAAAGCTGGAGGATAAGAAGGTCTATCGTATTACATTCAATGAGATTACCAAAAGTGCAGTGAAGGAATCTTTGAAGCATGCCCGTGAGATCAATATGAATCTTGTGGATGCACAGCAGACACGCCGGATGCTGGACCGGATGGTCGGATACCGTATTTCCCCCATCCTTTGGGCAAAGATTAAGCGTGGACTCAGTGCGGGACGTGTACAGTCGGTGGCGTTGCGCATTATCTGTGACCGACAAAAGGAGATAGAGGCATTTATTCCGGAGGAGTACTGGTCACTGGATGCAAATTTGAAGCTGAAGGGTGAGAAAAAGCGGATTACTGCTAAATACTACGGTACGGCAGAGAAAAAGCAGACGATCGCAAATAAAAAACAGGTTGATGCTGTCATGGCAGCGTTGGAAGATGCTGTTTATCGTGTGGCAGAGGTGAAGAAGGGAGAACGAATCAAAAAAGCACCCTTGCCCTTTACCACCTCAACTCTGCAGCAGGAGGCCAGCAAGGTATTGAATTTCTCTACTCAGAAGACCATGCGGCTGGCACAGCAGCTTTATGAGGGCGTGGATCTGAAAGGGGAAGGTACGGTAGGCCTTATTACCTATCTTCGTACCGATTCCACCCGTGTATCTGAGGAAGCAGAAGGAATGGCTAAGATATTTATTGATTCCCATTATGGCGTCGAGTATCAGGCAGAGAATATAGGAGATCGGAAAAACAGTCAGAAAATTCAGGATGCTCATGAAGCAATCAGACCAACTGATCTTAACAGAATACCTGTGGAAATCAAGGAACAGCTTCCCAGAGACCTGTTTCGTCTCTATCAGCTGATCTGGAAGCGATTTGTGGCAAGTCGTATGGCTCCCGCAAAATATGAGACAACCTCCGTGAAGGTTCAAGCGGGAGAGCATATCTTTACCATGGCTGCCTCTAAAATGCTTTTCGATGGTTTTATGAGTGTATATATACAAGAGGAGGATAAAGAAGAGGAGAATGTATTGTCCGGAGAATTGAACGTGGACAGTGTGTTGGAATTTGTTTCCTTTGAACCCGGGCAGCATTTTACCCAGCCCCCCGCGCACTATACGGAGGCTTCTCTGGTAAGAGCGTTGGAGGAGCTGGGAATCGGTCGTCCCAGTACCTATGCGCCTACGATAACAACTATTTTGGCAAGACACTATGTGGTAAAGGAGAATAAAAATCTCTATGTGACGGAGCTGGGTGAGGTTGTGAATAATATGATGATGGAGGCGTTCCCTACCATCGTGGATGTGAATTTTACCGCTAACATGGAGGCACTTCTGGATGGTGTCGAGGAAGGAGCTGTGAAGTGGAAAACAATCGTATCCAATTTCTATCCTGATTTGGAGGAAGCTGTACAGAATGCGGAGAAGGAGCTTTCCAAGGTAAAGCTTCAGGATGAGGTTTCTGAAGAAAAATGCGATTTGTGCGGACGCAATATGGTGATCAAGTATGGTCCTCACGGACGTTTTCTTGCGTGCCCCGGTTTCCCGGAATGTCGCAATACCAAACCGTATTTTGAAAAGATTGGTGTGGCTTGTCCCAAGTGCGGCAAGGATATTGTTCTGAAGAAGACCAAGAAAGGTCGCAAATACTACGGCTGCATTGATAATCCGGAATGTGATTTCATGGTGTGGCAGAAGCCTGCGGAGGAACGATGTCCTAGGTGCGGAGCACTTATGTTGGAAAAAGGCAGCAAATTAGTCTGTATGGATGAACAGTGCGGCTTTGTACAGGATAAGAAGGCTTAAATGATAAAAGAAGGATTGCCGGCAATTTCCAAAAGAATTGTCGGCAATTTTTTTCGTTTTGGACTTTAAAAGATTGGGGTAGCAAAAAATGTTAAAGGATGCTATAATAATGCTAAAATATTGTCGGATTCAAAGGGGTTAGGTGGATGAATTGCAATAAAAAGAGAAAAATTGCGGTGATTACTACCAATATGGACGTGGAATATGCGGCGGAGATTCAAAGGGGAATTATGGGGGAAGCTCAGGCATATTGCTATGATGTGTATATTTTCAATGCATATGTGAGCTCTGATGAAACGTTGAAGCACAATATGGGGCAATATAACATTTATACCTTGGCAAATTTGTCCCAATTTGACGGCGTCATTGTTTTTTCTAACCTGATTCAGGGCCGTATGATATATGATATGGTAGAGAAGCGTCTGGAGAGAATCGATATTCCGGTGGTAGGGATTGATGCTCCTATCGGCAAGCATTACTGTGTCGGTGTGGAAAACTATCAGTCGATGAAGAATATTGTGGAACACTTTATTGTGCATCACAATTTCACAAGGATTAATTATATTTCGGGGCAATCCTTTAATACAGACAGTCAGATGCGATTAAAGGCATATTGTGACGCCTTGCAGGAGCACGGCATTCCGGTGGAGGAAGCGCGGATTTTCCCGGGAACCTTTACAAGCCGGCACGGAAGAGAGGTTGCGTATGAGATGCTTGCCTCC
>CAYOHU010000212.1:0-3154 GCA_964403845.1 uncultured Acetatifactor sp. | reverse complement strand
CGGAGATCTGCAGGTAGATGGACATCACACCGTGGAGGATACCGGAATCGTTCTTGGTCAGGCAATTGCCCGTGCAGCAGGAGATAAGAAAGGCATCCGACGTTATGGATATTTTATTCTTCCCATGGATGATGCACTTGCACTCTGTGCAGTTGATTTGTGCGGAAGACCTTACCTGAACTTTGAATGTGAATTTACCGCACCTAAGGTAGGATATCTGGATACAGAACTGGTGAAGGAGTTTTTCTATGCTGTGTCTTACAGCGCAGGCATGAATCTCCACATAAAAATGCTTTCCGGCAGTAATAATCACCATATGATTGAGGCCATTTTCAAGGCGTTTGCCAAGGCTCTGGATCAGGCAACAGGAACGGATTCCCGCATTACAGATGTTCTCAGCACAAAGGGAAGCCTATAACAAAAAACATATACATTTGAGATGGAGTAACCTATGATAACTAAAAAATTTGTACCCTGCATCTATCTATATCAGGAGCATGCAGTGAAAAGCTTAGATGATTTGACAATAGTCGCCGAGAATCCCCTTCAGCTTGTGAATCTCTACAACGAAAACAATGCCGATGAACTGCTTGTTTTTGATATGTCCACAGGAGATGCAGACCATGAAGCTGCGCTGGATCTTATGAAAGAAATCTGTGCAGTTGCGGAGATGGATGTCATTGGTGCAGGCAATGTGAAGCGCATGGAGGATATTAAAAAAATTCTCTATACCGGCTGCAAAAAAGCAGTGTTAGATTACGAGAAGGAGAGTAATATCGTAATTACCGAGGAGGTTTCTCTGAAATTCGGCAGAGATAAAATAATGGTTTCCTATAGAGAACCCTCTTCCCTGAAGGAGAACAAGGAAGTTTTAGAGAAATACGTATCCGGCATGATTCTGATGGATCCCCATTTCATCCGGGAGACCATCAGTATTACCGATTTACCCCTCCTTGTACAGATTGAACAGATTGCACTGAACAGACTTTTGGAAGTATTTTCCTATGAAAACGTCTGTGGCGTCACAGGCAATTCCATCAATGATAATTACAAAGAGATTCTTGCATTAAAGGATCTTTGTAAGGAGAATAATATTCCTGTGGTTTCCTTTGAGGCAGCATATAGCTGGTCAGATTTCAAACAAAACAGCGATGGTATGGTTCCTGTTATTGTACAGGATTATCGCACGTCAGAGGTATTGATGATGGCTTATATGAATGAGGAGGCTTATCATCAGACTATCAAAACCGGAAAAATGACATATTACAGCAGGAGTCGTCAGGAGCTATGGTTAAAAGGAGAAACCAGCGGACATTTTCAATATGTGAAAAGTCTTTACGCAGACTGCGATATGGATACCATTCTTGCGAAGGTTTCTCAGGTTGGAGCTGCCTGCCACACAGGTGCAAGGAGCTGTTTTTTTAATGAAATAACAAAAAAAGAATATCAGGAGAGTACAAATCCCCTGCAGGTATTTGAGGAAGTATTTCAAGTGATTCAGGATCGCAAAATTCATCCTAAGGAAGGCTCTTATACCAATTACCTGTTTGATAAAGGAATTGATAAAATATTAAAAAAGCTGGGCGAGGAGGCTACAGAAATTGTCATTGCAGCCAAGAATCCCAATTCCAACGAGGTCAAGTACGAAATCAGTGATTTCCTGTACCATATGATGGTCTTAATGGCCGAGAAGGATGTAACATGGGAAGAAATCACAACTGAATTAGCGAATCGGTAATATAGCACCGGTGGAATCTTAGGATTCTGCCGGTGTTGTTGATTGTCTAGGCATATGTTATTGTAAGAAACTTGAAAGCGTCTCAACATAAGCACTCATACTTTCTCTATAGTCTGCTGCAATATATGTAAAAATCTGCTGCATTTCAAGCCCTAAAGGTTCTATTCCAAAAAAATCCGATACAACTGCAAAAATAAAAAGCAGGGCCGCTAAAGCACATCTGAATTTCAGAGACACAGAGGTTAGCGCAACATCTGCTTCGGTTTCTGAGGTTGAAAGCCTTTCTTTTAGAAAAGACGTTCTGCCATAAAGAATCTGCTCGCGATGATTCATATCATATCGATTCCTGTTATATTGAGAACGGATTTGCTGAACCAATTGTAATTTCTGTTCCGTGCTGATTTCTTCCATGATTATTTCTCCCAAGCAAAACAAGGTTTCATAATATATTTGATACTATAACTTTATGGGCAAATATTAAATTTAGAACATTTTCAGGTGGTGAGCCAAGCTCATTCATGATATAATGAGCGAAAGTGAGTCAGAGAATACAGAAAGGAAGTTTTCATGTCAACAAAATTAGCTTTATCAGATGATATATTAATGAAAATAGAAAAGCCGGCACGTTATATCGGCAATGAGGTGAATGCTGTCATAAAGGACAAATCCAAAGTAGCTGTACGTTTTGCTATGTGTTTTCCGGATGTTTATGAGATCGGAATGTCCCATTTAGGTATTCAGATTCTTTATGATATGTTCAATTCCATGGAGGATGTATGGTGCGAACGCGTCTATTCTCCGTGGCTCGATCTGGATAAGATTATGCGTGAGGAACAGATCCCCTTATTTGCTCTGGAATCTCAGGATCCTGTAAAAGAGTTTGATTTTCTTGGTATTACCCTTCAATATGAAATGTGTTATACCAATATTCTTCAGGTTCTGGATCTTGCACAAATTCCACTGCTTTCCTCCGAGAGAGGAGAAAATTGCCCCATCGTGATTGGCGGCGGTCCCTGTGCCTACAATCCTGAGCCAATTGCGGATTTTTTTGATATGTTTTATATTGGTGAGGGTGAGACCCAATATGCTAATTTACTCAGTCTCTACAAGGAATGTCGGGCATCCGGCATCGGACGTGAAGAATTTCTTCGACGTGCTGCAAAACTGCCCGGAATCTATGTACCGCGTTTTTACGAGGTTACTTATAAGGAGGATGGTACGATTGCCTCCTTCCTTCCCACGGAGGAAGGCATTCCTGCCATTATTACAAAAGAAATCCAGATGGATGTAACAGATACATATTATCCCATGAAGCCTGTTGTTCCCTATATCAAGGTGACACAGGATCGAGTCGTGCTGGAGATTCAGCGTGGCTGTATCAGAGGCTGCCGTTTCTGTCAGGCCGGACAGCTATAC
>CAYOHU010000211.1:0-3166 GCA_964403845.1 uncultured Acetatifactor sp. | reverse complement strand
CAGGCAACTATTGTTTACGATTGTGCCAGCAATGAAATAGACCAATATGTAAGTACCAACTCCAACCGTATTGACGTCAGCATGGATGAGGTTCCCCAACACTTGGGACAGGCCTTTGTTGCCATTGAGGATGAACGCTTTTATCAGCACAATGGAATTGATGTGAAAAGTATTCTCCGCTCCGGCTATCAATTTGTCAAGACAGGCGGCGACGAAACACAGGGTGCCAGTACCATTACACAGCAGCTTTTAAAGAATGTTGTTTTCACCGACTGGACCTCTGAAGGTGACAATATGATCAAGAAAGTCAAGCGTAAGATTCGTGAACAATATCTTGCACTTGAGATTACCAAGCACTTCACCAAGGACGAGGTGTTACTGCGTTATATGAATGCCATCAATCTGGGGCAAAACACCCTCGGTATCGAAGCAGCCTCCCAGCGTTACTTCGGTAAATCCTGCAGTAAACTGACTTTATCCGAATCTACTGTTATCGCCTGTATCACGCAAAATCCATCCAGATACAATCCTATCCGCCATCCGGAGGAGAACGCAAGACGACGTAAGGATTGTCTGGATAATATGCTGGACTTGGAATTCATCACAAAGGAAGAATATGACGAAGCGATTGCAGATACCGATACCGTTTATGAACGAATCGGTCTGCATGACATTGATTATCGCGTAAGTACCGCCACCAACGGCTCCTATTTTTCCGATGCGGTATATGAACAGGTCAAAGAAGATCTGGTCAATATTGCAGGATATTCGGAGGCCAACGCAGAGTACCTGATGTCCTCCGGTGGTCTGCGTATTGAATCTACCATGGATCCTGATATTCAGGCCATTGTCGATGAAGAATTCTCCAACCCTGAGAATTTCCCGGACAACGTAAAATGGTATTTGAACTACGCACTTACCATCAGACTAAACGACAATGAAACCAAAAACTTCAGCAAAGAGAATATGACCTCCTGGTTTAAGGAAAACGGCAATAAGAAGTTTAATCTGATTTTTTCCTCTCAGGATGAAGCCAATGAGGCGATTGCAACCTATCGTACCGCTATGCTGACGGAATTAGGCGTAGCCGACAACGAGGATAATTATGAAGAATCTGTTTCTATGACTGCACAGCCTCAGGCTGCCATGGTCATCGAGGATCAAAGTACCGGCTATATTGTGGCTATCGTAGGCGGTCGCGGAATCAAGGAAGGCAGACGAACTCTGAACAGGGCAACCTCTGCTGTTCGTTCCCCCGGCTCCACTTTCAAGATACTGTCCTCCTTTGCACCGGCACTTGACAGCTGTGGGATGTCGCTGGCTACCGTTTACTATGATGCACCCTTCAACTATGCAGATGGGCGTCCGGTAAGTAACTGGTATAGCGGCTACAAATACTCCAATTGCTCTATCCGGTATGCAATTGAGCAATCCCTGAATATCATTGCCGTGAAAAACCAAACCGTAATTACTCCTCAGCTGGGGTACAGTTACCTGCAGAATTTTGGATTTACTACACTGACAGACGGTGTTGAGATAAACGGCAGAATCTTTTCAGATGTAAACCAGACTATGGCTCTCGGCGGTCTGACCTACGGTGTAACCCCCTATGAGCTGAATGCGGCATACGCTTCCATTGCCAATCAGGGTGTGTATGTACAGCCCAAGCTGTATACAAGAGTAACGGATGCTAATGGTAATGTCATACTGGATAACACCAATCCCGAAACTCATAAGGTAATTAAGGACACTACTGCCTTCCTCCTGACCGATGCCATGGTGGATGTAGTGGAAATCGGTACCGGCCGCAGAGTAAAATTTAACGGAATGGCAATTGCCGGTAAAACCGGAACCTCTACCGATTCCAAGGATCTATGGTTCGCCGGCTTCACGCCGTATTATACCTGTACCGTATGGACAGGCTACGATAACAGTATCGGTATGTCCAAGGCAGAGGAAGCGATTTCCAAAGACCTTTGGCGTTCTGTCATGCAACGTGTACACGAAAATCTGCCCAATGAGAACTTTTCCATGCCCACTGATATCGTACAGATGGAGGTATGTTCTCTTTCCGGCAAGCTTCCCATTCCGGGACTGTGCGACACTAATCCCGCGAACCTGAAGAATGAGTATTTCGTGAAAGGAAACGAACCCATTGACAGCTGTGATGTACACTATCAAGGCGATATCTGTACGTACGATAACCTACCGGCATGCTATGATTGTCCGTTTAAGTACATTAACGGTACCACTGTACTTCCTTTAATCGAGGATGCCTCCTTGATTAGCGGTTCCACCACTATCATAGAGAATCCCGATGGAACTCAGGTGATCAATGCACCTGTCACAAGCAGACAATGCCAGCATAATGCAGAATTCTTTGCAAACCCGGATTATGAAGCAATTATTTCCGCTCAGCGCTGGGAGCTTGACCAAAGGAACGCTGCTGCACAGGCTCAACAATAATCTGACTTTCACAAATACAGGGTGTTATGGAAGAAACCATAACACCCTGTACTTTATCTCCTTTAAAACCTTTTTATATTCATCATTTTCTCTCGCGATTTTCACGCGAAACAAGTATTTCGTTGCACTTTCTGCTTCTATTGTGTTATAATTCTTATGGCGATAGTTCGTTTTGCTATACAAAGGATGTAACTGTTCAGAGCTTATGCACAAATCCATATCGTGCTGTTTTTTTCTTCTGAAGGGTTACTACCCAATATTGAATTTCCGCGAGGTGACTATATGCAACCACTGTATACTACCGTAAAGGTTCATAATGAAATAGAATTATGCGAAGTGTCCAATCCAGAGTGCAAAAAAATGATTGAACGTGCCCTTTTGCAGAATCGGATATCCTATTATATTCGTTGGCCCAAAAACAATATTTTTCATCGGAATAAAAATCTTTGCATCATCTGTGTCAATGATAGCGCACGGGAAGAAGCTGAAGGTGTCGTGCGTTCAATTTGTGATGAAGCAGGCTTTACGGTACGTTTCATCATGAAGAGATCGCAGAATAATTATTTATAAAAGGTAAACGCTTTCTCTAAATTCACCACAAACAAAAAAGCCCTTGAAACTCAAGGACTTCCATGCAAGACATATGTCTTGCTATAAGCTGCTGACGGGAATCGGACCCGTGACCTCCGCACTACCAATG
>CAYOHU010000210.1:0-3207 GCA_964403845.1 uncultured Acetatifactor sp. | reverse complement strand
TCAGAAGATTGAAGGACAAGACACAGGTATTTTTAACGCCGGAGGGGGACCATTACAGAACCCGTCTGACGCATACGCTGGAGGTATCGCAGACAGCACGTACCATTGCCAAGTCGCTCAGATTGAATGAGGAATTGGTCGAGGCGATTGCTCTGGGACATGACTTGGGTCATACTCCCTTTGGGCATGCAGGAGAAAGAGCATTGAACCGGGTGTGCCCGTTTGGGTTTGTACACAGTGAGCAGAGCGTGCGTACCGTGGACCGTCTGGAGAAGGGGGGCAGCGGATTGAATCTGACCTATGAGGTTCGCGATGGTATTTTAAATCATCAGACCATTGGAAAGCCACACACGCTGGAGGGAAAGGTGGTACGTTTCTCGGACAAGATCGCTTATATTCATCATGATATGGATGATGCGGTGCGTGCGGGAATCCTGACAGAAGCGGATGTGCCGCAGGAAATCAGAGAGGTTCTCGGCTCTTCTACGACGGAGCGGCTGGATCATTTTATTCATGATATTGTGACCAACAGCATGGATAAGAATGACATTGTGATGTCGGATACGGTGGCAGAGGCAATGAAAAAGATTCGTCAGTTTATGTTTGAACAGGTTTACAAGAATCCGGAAGCAAAGGCAGAGGAAGGAAAAGCAGAGATGCTGATGGAAACCTTATATCAGCATTATTTGAAAAATATCGATGATTTGCCGGAGGAATTTTTGAATTTGATCTCAGAGGGGGAGCCCAGAGAGAAAGTGGTTTGTGATTATGTGGGAGCGATGAGTGACCGATTTGCCATAGCAGTGTATGAGGAAATTTACATCCCGAAATCATGGCAAATTTAAAAAATCGGAGTTAGTGAGGATGCTATGTACTACTCGGAGGAACTGGTAGAAGAAATCAGGATGAAGAACGACATTGTCAGTGTGGTATCTGGCTATGTAAAATTACAAAAAAAAGGCAGCAACCATTGGGGATGTTGCCCTTTTCATAACGAAAAAACCCCGTCCTTCTCGGTGTCTGAGCCGAAGCAGATGTATCATTGCTTTGGCTGCGGCGTCAGCGGTAATGTGTATACCTTTGTGATGAAATATGAGAATTATACATTTCCGGAGGCGGTAAGAATGCTTGCTGAGAGAGCAGGTGTGAAGCTACCGGAGGTAGAAGATACTGCGGAGATGAAACAGCGTGCCGGCAAGCGGACCAGACTTTTGGAAATTAATAAAGAAGCGGCCAGGTACTTTTATTATCAGCTCAGGTCGCCCCAGGGGGAGGTTGGCAGGAGGTATCTGGAGAAACGAGAGCTATCCGAAGAAACCATGCATAGGTTTGGCTTGGGATATGCAGGGAAAAACGGTGCTTTGCTGGTAGAATATCTTCGTAAGAAGGGCTTTGCGGATGCTGAGATAAAGGAGGCCGGGCTGGCTAATTACTCCGAGAAAGCAGGATTGCTCAGTCAATTTTGGAATCGTGTGATGTTTCCGATACAGGATAGCAATCACCGGGTCATCGGATTCGGCGGTCGGGTGATGGGGGACGGAGAACCGAAGTACTTAAATTCCCCCGAGACTCCTGTTTTCGATAAAAGAAGAAATCTGTATGGCTTGAACTTTGCGCGTACCGCCAGAAGCGGCAATATTATTCTATGTGAGGGATATATGGATGTTATCGCCCTGCATCAGGCAGGCTTTATTCAGGCGGTTGCTTCTCTGGGAACGGCGTTTACGCCGGAGCAAGCGAATCTGCTGCACAGATATACAGATAGTGTGCTGCTGGCTTATGACAGTGATGGCGCCGGCGTGAAGGCAGCGCTTCGGGGAATCGGCATCCTGCGTGAGGCGGGACTTACGGGTAAGATCATCAATATGCGACCATACAAGGATCCGGACGAATTCATCAAAAACTTGGGGAAAGAGGCTTTTCAGGAGAGAATAGATAGTGCGGAGAACAGCTTTTTCTTTGAAATCCGGGTGATGGAAGGAAATTATGATCTGAATGATCCGGAGTCAAAAACCAAGTTCCACAGGGAGATTGCGAAGAAGCTCTGTGAATTTCAGGAGGATGTGGAGCGGGAGAATTATCTGCAGGCTGTTGCGGACAAGTATCATATCGGATTTGAAAATCTGCGAAAGCTGGTGCTCAGTTATGCTTCACAGACGGGGCTGGTACGCCCGATAGAAAGACCCAAATCAGGTGTCCGACAGAAGAACAATCCGGAGGAAAACACCAAGAAATCCCAAAGATTACTGATCACATGGATAACGGACGAGCCTGATATTTATCAGAAGATAAAAAGCTATATATCTGCCGAAGATTTTACGGAGGATTTATATAAGAGAGTGGCTGAAAGGCTGTTTGCGGAATTGGAACAGGGCATCTATAATCCTGCCGGTATCATCAGCATGTTTGAAGATGAGGAGGAGCAGAGAGAGGCGGCAAGCCTGTTTCACACCAAGCTGCCGGAGCTGGACGGCGCACAGGAGCGGGATAAGGCATTCCGCGATATTCTTTTGTCCGTAAAAAAGAACAGTTATGAATATTATACGGCAAAGCTGGGAACAGATGTAAATGCACTGAATAAAGTAATAGAAGGGAAAAAAGCTCTGGAAGAGCTGGCAAAAACGCATATTTCTTTGGAATAGGGTTAATTACTAAAGCAAATGAATTTTTTTGGAAGGATGGAACCACGAAAATGGATGAAAACACACAGGCAAAATTTGAAGAGAAGATCAAAGAGCTCTTAAATATGGCGAAAAAGAAAAAGAATGTTCTGGAGTATCAGGAAATCAACGATTTCTTCTCAGATATGACCTTGGAGGAGGAGCAGTTTGAGAAAATTCTGGAGGTTCTGGAGCAGAATAGCGTGGATGTACTTCGCATCACAGACGATGATGATGTGGATGACGAGGAAATTATCCTGACAGAGGAGGATGAGGTAGATGTGGAGAACATTGACCTCTCTGTTCCTGATGGAATCAGCATCGAAGATCCGGTTCGTATGTATCTGAAGGAAATCGGTAAGGTGCCTCTTTTGAGTGCCGAGGAAGAGATTGAGCTGGCTAAGAGAATGGAGCTGGGCGATCAGGAGGCTAAGAAACGCCTGGCAGAGGCAAATCTGCGTCTGGTTGTCAGTATTGCAAAGAGATATGTGGGACGCGGCATGCTGTTCCTTGATCTGATTCAGGAGGGTAATCTTGGCTTGATCAA
>CAYOHU010000209.1:0-3209 GCA_964403845.1 uncultured Acetatifactor sp. | reverse complement strand
TTCTTCGTTTTGAAAGAAAAGGAAGAGACAAGAAACAGGCTTCCGTATATCCTGTGGAGAAATAAGATTGTTTAAGGGCTTCAAACATAATGCTTGTTTGAAGCCTTTTAAAGTTTCGTTGAACGATGGCGGAATGAGATAAGAAAGTGGAAAGGAGAACCTCAATGTTTGCTGATAGAGCCAGAATATATGTCAGAAGCGGAAAAGGTGGCGACGGTCACGTGTCCTTCAGACGTGAAAAGTATGTTCCAAACGGTGGTCCTGACGGTGGTGACGGCGGTCGGGGTGGCGACGTGATTTTCCTAGTGGATGAAGGATTAAATACCCTGATAGATTTCAGGCATATCCGTAAGTACAAGGCGGAGGACGGTCAGGAAGGCGGTAAAAAGAATTGCCGAGGAAAAGACGGAAATGATATTACGATTAAAGTACCGGCAGGTACCGTTATTAAGGAAGCTGAGAGCGGTCAGGTAATTACGGATATGTCAGGAGATAACAAAAGAGTCGTTCTTCTGAAGGGTGGTAAAGGTGGAAATGGAAACCAGCATTATGCGACAAGTACCATGCAGGCGCCCAAATATGCACAGCCGGGTCAACCAGCTCAGGAACTTGAATTAATCCTTGAGCTTAAGGTAATTGCTGATGTAGGCTTAGTGGGCTTTCCTAATGTTGGGAAATCTACTTTTTTATCACGTGTTACCAATGCGAAGCCCAAGATTGCAAATTATCACTTTACAACCTTAAATCCCAATCTTGGTGTTGTTGATTTAGAGGGAACCGGTGGTTTTGTGATTGCTGATATTCCCGGTTTGATTGAGGGAGCTTCTGAGGGAGTTGGATTGGGACATGAATTCCTACGCCATATTGAGCGTACCAAGGTTATTATTCATATTGTTGATGCTGCAGGTACCGAAGGGCGTAATCCCATAGAGGATATTTATGCCATTAACAGAGAACTGGAGGCGTATAATCCTGATATTGCAAAACGTCCTCAGGTAATCGCTGCCAATAAGATTGATGCAATTTATGATCTTGAGAATGATCCTATAGCGGCGATTAAAGCAGAATTTGAACCTAAGGGAATTAAGGTTTATCCTATTTCTGCAGTCAGCGGAGAAGGCGTAAAGGATCTCCTCTATCACGTGTATGAAATGGTACAGGGCATAGGAGAAGATGTTACGGTTTTTGAACAGGAATATTTCCCGGAGTATCACAACGGTTATTCGAATCTGCCATACACTGTGGAATATGACGAGGAAGAAAGTGAGTATGTAGTAGAGGGACCAAGAATCGAAAAAATGCTTGGTTATACGAATTTAGAGAGCGAAAAAGGCTTTACCTTCTTCCAGAATTTCTTGAAAGATACCGGTATTCTGGAGGAATTGGAGGCTTTGGGTATTCAGGAAGGTGATACTGTAAGAATGTACGGCTTGTCCTTTGATTACTACAAATAATGATAACGGAAAATACTGTGTAAAATAGTACAAATGCGAGGTTTAGTATGACAAGTAAACAAAGAGCGTATTTAATGAGTCTGGCAAGCAATCTGAACCCTTTGTTTCAGGTAGGGAAAGCCAGTCTTACACCGGAGCTGACAGAAGCAATCGGTGAATGTTTTAATAACAATGAATTGATAAAAATTGCGGTGCTGAAGAATTGCTTTGATGATCCAAGAGCAATCGGTGAAATGGTTGCTGAGAGAACTCATTCCCATCTGGTTCAGGTAATCGGTAAGAAAATTGTTTTGTATAAACCCAATAAAGACAAGCCCAAAATCGAACTCCCTAAATAGAGAATTCGAAGCTGAGATAACAAATTTGTATGTGTGTTCTAATTTCAGATTTAGGGTAGGAATGGAGAGTATTGTGAAAAAAATCGGCATTATGGGAGGTACTTTCAATCCGATTCATATAGGACATCTGCTCTTGGCAGAAAGAGCAATGGAGGAAAAGGGGCTTGATGAGGTGTGGGTGATTCCCACCGGATGTTCTTACATGAAAATGAATGTGGATGTTGTATCCGGGGAAGAGCGTTACGCCATGGCAAAATTGGCTGTTGCTGATCGGGATAGAATCAGATGTCTGGATATAGAAATCAAGCGTTGTGGGTATACCTATAGCTATGAAACCTTGGAGCAATTACAGAAGGAGTATCCGGAGAATGAGTTTTATTTTATATTTGGTGCCGATTGTCTTTTCGCCATAGAAAAATGGAAATATCCGGAACGAATTTTCCGTGTGTGTAAAGTGATCGCTGCCGTGAGAAATGGTTCCTCTATTGTGGAAATGGAGCAGAAGAGGAAGGAACTGGAAGAGCGATTTCATGCGAAAATCACGCTGCTTCCGTTCCCCAATCTGGAGATTTCTTCTACAAATTTACGGGAAAGAATCCGTCAGGGAAAAAGTGTACGATACTTAATTCCGGATGCGGTCATTGATTATATTGAGGAAAAGCATTTTTACTCTGAGTGAAGCACTGTTTATAAATAGGCAGCGCTGGAATGGACATGATTATGAAATCAAATGAGCTTGAAAGAATCAGACAAGAAATGGAAGAGACACTGGATTCCAAGAGATATATGCATACCATTGGTGTGGAATACACAGCAGCTGCATTAGCAATGCGATATGATGAGGATATTATGAAAGCACGGATTGCCGGATTATTGCATGACTGTGCGAAATGCCTGCCAAATGCAAAGAAGCTTGCCATCTGTGAAAAATATAATCTTCCTGTCAGTGAGTCGGAGAGGAAAAATCAGTCCTTATTGCATGCAAAGGTAGGAAGCTATCTTGCCAAAGAAAAATTTTGTATTAAGGATAGTGATATACTTAATGCCATCTTAAACCACACTACCGGTCGCCCGGGAATGAGCTTGTTAGAAAAGATTATATTTGTAGCAGATTATATTGAACCGGGTAGAAATCAGGCTCCGAGGCTGCAGGAAATACGAAGAATGGCTTTTGTGAATCTTGATCAGGCGATGGTTCAAATTTTGGAAGATACCTTGGCATACTTATCGGAAATAGGTGATGAAATTGATCCAATGACCGGGAAAACCTACGAGTATTATCGGTTTTAAAAATAATTAGGTAATTGCGAAAGCATGAAATCTTCATTAAAAATAATAGTTACTATTCAGCACCCCATTCGTAAAAACGTGCTTTCAGCACTTTCCTTTTGCTCATGTGGTTACTTCGTCACATAAA
>CAYOHU010000208.1:0-3211 GCA_964403845.1 uncultured Acetatifactor sp. | reverse complement strand
TGTTGCTCCTGCTGTAGAATCAATTGCGAACAGACATTGACCGGCATTTAAGAAATTGGCCGGATAGCTTGAAATCTTAAACGTAGAAAAGGCTCCGCTCTCCGCATGATCAGCAACAGCTTGGAGGAGCTCCTTTGTCGTATCATTGAACAATAAGATTTCTCCGTTTTCCGTGGAATATCCCGCACCTCTCTGTCTTAGCATCTGAATCATCATATTGTCAGTAGATTTGTATAGAAAAGGAATCATCACTCTCTGACTATTCAACAGATAATTTCCTTCCGCATCCTGAGCCATTGCCGCTTCCGCGACCTCCCATACAAAATCCCATGTCAGGGTTTCCGGTAATGTGTACCCCAGAGCCTCCACATACGTTTTGTTCACGTAACAGGCCTCCGTGGAACGCATAAAAGGTATGGCATAATAATGCTCTCCTATGATACATTCGTCCAAAAACTGCGGAATAATCTCCTCTCTGGTTGGGGAATCAAATCTAAGCTCCGCTCCGTTCAGACCATATTTTTCATTTAAAAACAATTCATCCAACGAGACCACATTATTGCTTCCTGTCAGATAGGTTGCAATATGATCCGGATAGGTAATACAAACGTTGGGGGTTGTATTTGTGGAAATATTGGTTATCACATCATTATAAATCTTTCCGTAATCGGTATATAATCGCAGATTCACCTTAATATTCGGATAGAGAGCCTCAAAATCATCAATTGCTTTCTCGTAAATTCTTGTCTGCGTGATATTGGTATCATTTTTCGCCCAAAAGGTAATTTCGTACTCCTTAGTCTCATCAAACTGCTCCGGAATCACAAAGGCATCCAGTCCTCTGGACCCATGGCAGCCGGTTAACAGAAACAGACAGGCAGCCAAAAGAAACGCGACTGACAATCCTTTTTTTCGCACTATTCTCATCCCTTAATTCCTCCCTGTGATACACCTTCCATAATTTTCTTATGGAATATCAAAAACAAAACAAGCAGGGGAATCGAAATCACTACTACCGCTGCCATCATTGCAGGAATGTTTTCACGCCCAAAGCCATTTTCCCGAATTTCCTGAATTCCGTTTGAAACCAGATAATACGCCTCATCATCCGTAATCAATCTGGGCCAGACATACGAATTCCAGCACTCTATCACCTTCAGTATGGTAATGGTAATCAAGGTCGGCTTACAGATCGGAATCATTACCTTACATAAATACTTCAAATCTGAGGTAGCATCAACCTTTGCCGCATAATACAGCTCATCCGGTATCTGTGCAAAATTTTCTTTCAGCAGATAAATATAAAACACAGAAGTGACGGATGGCAGAATCAGTCCCAAATAGCTGTTGCGAAGATTCCAATCAGTGATTGTAACATAATTCGTGATAATCACTAACTCATTCGGTATCATCATTAACGCCAGAAAGAAAGTAAAAATCAGATTTTTCCCTCTAAAATCAAGTCTGGCAAATGCAAACGCTGCGAGTGTGATTACCACCAGCATCACTGCTGTCGTTACCAAGGTAAAAATAATGGTATTCAAAAAATATTTTGCCAGCGGCACAGCAGTAAAGGCATCCACATAATTCTGAAATGTGGGCGATAACGTAAAAAATTTCGGAAAATATTCAGAATTGTACGCACTGTAGCTCTTCACAGATGTGAGTATCATCCAATAAAAAGGAAAAAGAACGATAACTGCCCAAATGACCAACCCCGAATATACGATTATATTCTTGGCTGTGCGGCGATGTCTTGCGTTTTTTTCAATTTTCTCATAATCAACTTGTTTTCCCATCTTCTACTTCTTCCTCTGTCACACGTAATGTACATGCTTTCTGCTCACAAGCAAATTGATACAGGTTATTGTAAGCACAATCACAAACAATATGATGGCTGCTGCCGATGCATAAGACGGGTAACCACCACTGTCTCCATACAGCATATCATACAGATAGCCCACAATTGTATTCATTTCCGAAGCATTCAAATCTGTGCCAAACAATGCTACCGCATCGCTATACGCCTTAAAAGCACCAATAAACCCAGTAATGATCAAGTAAGAAAGCATTGGTGAAATCATTGGGAGCGTAATTCTGGTAAAAATACGAAATCCGGATGTTCCATCCACCTTTGCCGCATTGTAATAGGTCTGATTCACGGACGCAAGTGCACTGGTCAACACCAAAATCTTAAAGGGCATGACCACCCACACGGTATAAAAGCATAACACAAACATCTTCGCCCAATACGGACCGCTAATAAAATCAACTGACTCTCCGCCGAACCAGTTAATGATCAAATTCACAAGACCATCCGTATATGGTGTTTTCTTAAACAAAATCATGAATACCAGACCTACCGCCAGAGTATTGGTTACATAAGGCAGAAAATATACTGTCTGAAACAACTCCTGCAGCGGCTTTATGGAGCTTAAGCCTAAAGAAATCAATAGCGCGATACCCGTGGAAATAGGAACCGTAAAAATCACTAAGATAAAGGTATTCTTCAACGCCTGCAGAAAATATGGATCATGCAACACATAAGAATAATTATATACTCCCACTCCGTAATAGGTCTGGGACGCCGAGTTATATCCCTCCTCAAAGGAATAGATAAATACATCTATCAACGGATACACCATAAATAGTCCCAGAAAAAGAATTGCCGGCAATAAATATAGCCAGGCTTTACTGCTTTTGTTATCCATCCTTCCATTCTCCTGCTTTAAACTATTTCAAAAAGAATTCTTTCTTCTGTATCCTTCCGGAACAGATATACCTTGTTTGGCTTAACATCAAATCTTACTTGGGAGATTTCCGTATTTACATTACTCTCGGAGCTGATAATGGAACGAATCGCCTTATTTTCGCATGCCTCATGGGTCGATACTACGCTGATATCCCGTCCCATCACTTCCACTCTGTCCAAATTACAGCAAAGTGCGCCATCCGACTTCAAAACAAAGCCTTCCGGACGGATTCCCACTGTCACTTCCTGATCCGGAACATCCTTGATCCTGAAAATCATATCCTTGCCTATGTATAGATTGTAATCCCGAACTACCCCTTTAAAAATATTAATCGGGGGGGTACCGAGGAACTTTGCAACAAACTGATTAATCGGATTATCGTAAACCTCCTGAGGTTTTCCGATCTGCTGAATGGCACCATCCTTCATTACCACAATCAAATCAGAAATGCTCATTGC
>CAYOHU010000207.1:0-3266 GCA_964403845.1 uncultured Acetatifactor sp. | reverse complement strand
CCTCATACATTGCAAAGGGACTTTCAAAGGCACCAAGAAGAAAAGGAAGGGTATGAGTATACTGATTACTGTTGTAATACAACTCCACCATTTCCTCAATGCGCTTCAGCCGAAGCACCTCTTCATAGGAAAGCCATCTTGTATGAAGCACCTCGTAAGGAGGACTGCTCAGGTAACAGATATCAAATTCTTCTGCTCTGTCATGCATTTCAGAACCCTTTAACACCTTTAAAAAACCTAACTGCAGCTGTTCCGGCTTCATACCATATACCCTGTTAAAGGAATGTGCAAAGCTCTCATAATCCTCATAGGGCAACCCTGCGATTAAATCCAGATGCTGATGAATATTGTTTCCTTCCCGGACAGCAGCCACGATTCTCTCTAATTTTTCCACATTCATTACACGATTGATTGCTTGAAGCGTCTGCACATTGACAGATTGCACCCCTATTTCAAGCTGCGCCAAGCCCGGACGAAGGCTTTTCAACAGCGCGATTTCATCCTCCCGTAAAATATCCGCGGAAATCTCAAAATGAAAATTGGTGACACCATTGTCATGTTCATAAATATATCGCCATATCTCCATCGCGTGGTCGTGATTACAGTTAAAGGTTCTGTCTATAAATTTTACCTGCGGCACTCTATTATCAAGGAAAAATTGCAATTCTTTCTTTACGACACTAATGTCACGTAATCTCACCAGCTTATCAATGGAGGAAAGACAATAGCTGCATCGATAGGGGCATCCTCTGCTGGTCTCATAATAGAGAATACGATTGGAAAAGGGCTCTAGATCATCATACAAAAACGGAATCCTGCTGATGTCCGTCAGTTCTCGCATAGCTGTATATCCGCTTGGAAGACACAACCCGGAAATGCTCTGCCACCTATGCTCACTCTCTGTAGCTGCGTCAGCTACAGGGGCATTCTTCACCGCATCCTGCTTTCCCCCCTGAGTCTGTCTTTGCAAATAAGCCTCCAGCAGCTCCTTAAACGTTTCTTCACCCTCCCCAATCATAATGCCAGTTACCTGAGGGTATTCCTTTAGAATTATCTCCGCATCATAAGAAACCTCCGGCCCGCCTAACCAGATATCCACCTCAGGAAGCACCTTCGGAAGCTCCTGAAGCAATTCCCTGATTATATTCCAATTCCAGATATAGCAGGAAAATCCGATGACATCCGGCTTTCTTCTGTAAAGATCCGCCAGAATATCCTGCGTATATTGATTAATGGTATATTCCGCAAGCTCTATATGCTCCCGCAGTGCTTCTCCTGCAAAGGCACGCAGGCTGTAGATCGCGGGATTGGAATGTATGTACTTTGCATTCACTGCGGTCAGTAAGAATTTCATCTCTGTTTCCTCTTCTATCTCGTAAACCGATACTTACATTGTAATATATCCCCCGTCCTGTCATCACCTTTTAAAAACCCTGCGAACCATCATTCGCAGGGTTTCCTATGGCACACTTACACATCGGGCTTTTATTATCGAACCATTTCTCTCTTGTCTAAATCTGCCTGCGCCTTCTGTAAATCCTCACGGATGGATATTTTCTGAGGACATGCAGCTTCACACTTTCCGCATTTCACACAATTTTTAGGCTGATGTGCTTCTCCGATTTCATGTTCCCAATCCCATTTCACATCATTGTAATTCTCATACATATAATAATTGTTCCATGCCTTAAAAGAACCGGGAATATCCACACCCACGGGGCAGGGCATGCAATAACGACAGCCTGTGCAGCCATTCTTCACCCGATTTCTCATGGATTCGACAATCTCATCTATACCTTCCTTTTCTTCTGCAGTTAACGGCTTAAAGGAGCTGAAGGTTTTCAAATTGTCTTCCACCTGCTCCATGGTGGACATACCACTCAATACAACCTTGATATTGGGATAGCTCGCAGCCCAACGAAGAGCATAGGATGCAACCGTAGCTTCGGAATCCATTGCGTAAAATTTTTGATTAATCTCGTCAGTAAAGCAGGCCAACGAACCACCCTTTACAGGTTCCATGACGATCATGGGAATATTCTTCTGTGCTGCCAGCTCATAACCCTTCAGCCCTGCCTGCTCCTGCTGATCCATATAATTAAACTGAATCTGGCAGAAATCCCAATCATAATCATTCAGTACTTCCGCGAATCCTTCATAGCTATCATGACAGGAGTACCCGATATAGCGAATCCTGCCCTCAGCCCTCAGTGCCTCAAGACGTTCTACGCCACCCAACGCTTTAAATTGTTTCCAGCCATCAATTCCGATATTGTGAAGCAGATAAAAATCAACATATTCTGTCTGAAGCCTTTCTAATTGCTCCTTACAATATTTGTCCACGTCCTCCGCGGTTTTCACCAACCATACCGGCAGCTTCGTTGCCAGATAAAAGGATTCTCTGGGATATTTTTTCAATACCTTACCGGTAAAGATTTCACTGTCGCCTCCGTGATACACATACGCTGTATCGTAGTAATTTACCCCGGCCGCCATTGCTTTATCCAACATTTTCTCCGCTTCCGCCTCGTCAATCGTACGCCCGGATATTACCGGAAAACGCATACAACCAAATCCTAAAAGTGAAGTTTCAATACCTAATTTCTCTAATTTTCTCTTTTCCATCCCTGCACCTTCCTTTAACATACTTGCAAATCTCTGTTTCCCAATGCATTGCCTGATTCGTAATCACTGCCCTACGCACATTATATCACCTTACCTACAAGTTGTCTTCTTTCTTTTTGCAATATAGGGGACATACGCAAGGCTGTTTTTCAGCTTATATCATTCTCTCTCCAGATATCCCTCTTCCGTAAAGGTCACTCCGAAATCCTTACTGTACTCATTAATCCGCTCCATAATACGCTTGGCATCCTCTCCTGTTGCCGGAGTCGGGCAGTAGTCATTTCTCGTTGTCACCGAACTGACCGAGCAGGGAATGACTCGAATTTCTGCATCCTCCTGTTTTTCGCCATCTATAAACGTAAAGGTCTGCTGGAATATCATGGTATCCTTATCCGAAGGATTCCGATTGGCTCCAAAACAGAAATTAGCCAGACTATACACGATGTATTTGCCTTGATATTCTTCCACCCCCTGCAAAACATGTGGGTGATGACCCAACACCAGATCAGCACCCCAGTCAATACACTTCTGCCCCAAGGTACGCTGATAATCTTCGGGGTAGTATTCCCGCTCAATGCCCCAATGGCAGCATGCCAATATCAAATCTGCCCCGGCATCCGATAATTCCGCAATTCCGTCCT
>CAYOHU010000206.1:0-3304 GCA_964403845.1 uncultured Acetatifactor sp. | reverse complement strand
AGCAGAGACCTACTGGGGTAAGAATAAAGGTCGTTCGATGGAAGGCTTGTTAGTAAAGCTTACCAAATATTTGGCAGTATTTTTTATGGTACTTGCGGCAATACTTAATCTGAACGTATTCTAAATTACGTAGGACAAACACTCTTGTGAGATACAAGGGTGTTTTTTTCACGTGTGCATAATGCGCGCTTCGACAGGATAAAGATACTGATGTCCGTGTGACATGGGGTGTCAGGTAAGGTGAAATTGGGGAAATATCAATGACAAATTCAGAGGTAAAGGAAAAACGTAAAAAGGTAATCATAGATTTAGTCAGTGACGAGATGTATGTTCCTATGAAGGAAAAGGAACTTGCGGTGCTTTTGCAGGTGGCCAGGGAAGAACGCGGGGAGCTTCATGATCTGCTTCAGGAGCTGCTGACTGAGGGCGAACTGATGCTTACTCTCAATGGAAAGTATATGAAGTCCAACGGAAAAGTACTGACAGGAACCTTTATCAGTAATGCGAAGGGGTTCGGGTTTGTGGAAATAGAAGATAGGGAAGAGGATCTTTATATTCCTGAGGATAAAGTGAATGGGGCTTTTCATAAGGATATTGTACAGGTAGCATTACTACCCGGTAAATCCGGGAAGCGGCAGGAGGCGCAGGTACTGCGTGTCTTGGAAAGAGGAATCACTCATGTGGTGGGAACCTACGAACAGTCCCGGAATCGTTTCGGCTTTGTTGTACCGGACAATGGGAAGCTGCCGCAGGATATTTTTGTACCCGTGGAGCGTTCCAAAGGGGCTATGACCGGACATAAGGTGGTGGTAGAGATTACCGGCTACGGTACTGATACCAAAAGCCCGGAGGGAAAGGTGATCGAGATTCTTGGTCACATCAATGACCCCGGTGTAGATATCATGGCTATTGTACGGGGCTATGAGCTTCCCGTGGAATTTGGTGAGAAAGTCATGAACCAGGTGGAAAGAGTGTCTCAGGAAGTATCAGAGGCGGATAGAGCCGGCAGAAGAGACCTTAGAAATGTGACCATGGTGACAATTGATGGGGAAGATGCCAAGGATCTGGATGATGCAGTCAGCGTGGATTTTGACGGGATAAACTATCATTTAGGTGTGCATATCGCTGATGTGACGAATTATGTGCAGGAGAATTCTGCATTAGATTGGGAGGCTTTTAAACGTGGAACCAGTGTTTATCTGGTTGACCGTGTGATTCCTATGCTTCCCCATGCATTATCTAATGGAATCTGTTCATTGAACGAGGGTGTGGACAGATTAGCACTTAGCTGCTTAATGACAGTGGATAAACGGGGAGAGGTAATTGATTATGAGATTTGTGAATCGGTAATCCGGGTTAACAGCCGAATGTCTTATAACAGTGTAAAAACCATTTTAGAAGAGGAAAGCATTGTGAAGGACAATGAAGATTTTCGAAAATATGAAAATCTGGTTCCCATGCTCCAACAGATGGCAGAGCTTGCGGCACTGCTTCGTGAAAAACGGATGAAGAGAGGTTCCATTGATTTTGATTTCCCGGAATGCAAGATTATTTTGGATAAAGAGGGACGTCCCTTGGAGATTAAGCCGTATGAGCGTAACGTTGCAACGAATATTATTGAGGATTTTATGCTTGCGGCAAATGAGACGGTGGCTCAGCACTTTTATTGGATGGAGATTCCTTTTGTGTATCGTGTGCATGATGTACCTGATGCGGATAGGATTCAGAAGCTGTCTACCTTCATCCATAATTTTGGCTATTACATGAAATCAATGGGCAGGAATGGAAGTAAGCTGGGAAGCGAAGAGGTACATCCCAAGGAGATTCAGAAGCTGCTGCATAAGATTGCAGGAACAGCGGAGGAACCCATGATTGCACGTCTGGCACTTCGCAGCATGAAGCAGGCGAAGTACAGTGTGGAGAATAGCGGTCATTTTGGACTGGCGTGTCAGTATTATTGTCATTTTACCTCGCCCATCCGAAGATACCCAGACTTACAGATTCATCGCATTATCAAGGAACAGCTTAGGGGACGCCTGAAGGAAGAGCGTATTGCACATTATCGCGAGATATTGCCTGAGGTGGCTAAGCATTCTTCTGAAATGGAGCGTCGGGCAGATGAGGCAGAACGAGAGACTGATAAGCTGAAAAAAGTACAATATATGGAAGAAAGAATCGGAGAAGTTTACGAAGGGGTTATCTCAGGGGTTACCGGTTGGGGAATTTTCGTGGAATTGCCTAACACGGTGGAGGGGATGGTTCACGTATCCAAGCTTCCCGGCGATTACTATTACTATAACGAGAGCTCCTGCGAGATGGTGGGGGATGCCACAGGCAGAGTCTTTAAGCTGGGAATGCCTGTGAAGGTTTGTGTGGACGATTGCGATCGAATGATGCGCACAATTGATTTTTCTTTGGTAGAAGAGTAGTTATAGAATGATTTCGACGGAATCCCGGCAGTTCCGGAAAGGTGGTAGCAATGGTCCAAAAAGAGACTCAGAAATTAATTGCAAATAACAAAAAGGCATATCATGATTTCTTCATTGATGAGACTTACGAGGCGGGAATTGCACTGCATGGCACGGAGGTAAAGTCCATGCGCATGGGTAAGTGTAGTATCAAGGAAGCCTTTATCCGCATAGAAAACGGAGAAGTGTTTGTCTATGGTATGCATGTCAGCCCTTATGAAAAAGGTAATATTTTCAACAAGGATCCCCTTCGGGTCAGAAAACTTCTGATGCATAGATATGAGATTCATAAATTGCAGGGAAAGATAAAAGAAAAAGGCTTTACTCTGGTTCCCTTGCAGGTGTACTTTAAAGAAGGAAAGGTTAAGGTTGAGATTGGCTTGGCAAGAGGTAAAAAGCTATACGATAAGCGTGCAGACATTGCCAAGAAGGATCAGAGGCGCGAGGCCGAGAAGGAATTTAAAATAAAAAATTTGTATTAATCAAGCATGGATGTATATCCCTGCTTGGTTATTACAAGTGGAGTAAAACGTACAAAATCCGAACACATCACTGTGTTCGGATTTGCAAGTTTAAGTGGAGTAGACGGGAGTCGAACCCGTGTCCAAAAGCCCATTCCCTGTACTTCTACTATCATAGTCCGTTATCCTGACCGAACTTACTTCGGTCTGTTTCCTCCTATGGCAGGAAACGAACAGCCTTCCATATTCGGTAGCTTCATAAATACGCCCATGCGTGCAAAGCTTAGCGCATGTCGTTTCTCACATAGTTGATGCCCGGTTTCTAAGGTGTGAGTGCCCTAGAGCGGACAGCTGCCATTAGGCAGCGTATGCTAA
>CAYOHU010000205.1:0-3337 GCA_964403845.1 uncultured Acetatifactor sp. | reverse complement strand
TACAGGATGAGAATGGTCAGAAGATGAGTAAGTCCAAGGGAAATGCAGTAGATCCCTTTGACGCGTTGGAAAATTACGGTGCAGATGCCATTCGTTGGTACTTCTACATCAATTCAGCACCCTGGTTGCCCAATCGTTTCCACGGCAAAGCAGTTGTGGAAGGACAACGTAAATTCATGAGTACCTTGTGGAATACCTATTCCTTCTTTGTACTCTATGCAAATATTGACGGCTTTGACGCTACAAAGTATACCTTGGAGTATGATAAGCTGCCGGTTATGGATAAGTGGCTGTTATCCAAATTGAATACCGTAGTGGGCGAGGTGGATCATCACCTTGACAAATATCGTATCCCGGAGGCTGCTAAGGCATTGCAGGATTTTGTGGATGATATGAGCAACTGGTATGTAAGACGCAGCCGTGAACGTTTCTGGGCAAAGGGTATGGAGCAGAATAAGATTAACGCTTATATGACGCTGTATACTGCACTGGTGACCATCTGTAAGGCAGCAGCTCCCATGATTCCTTTCATGACGGAGGATATTTACCAGAATTTGGTGAGAAGCATTGATAAGGATGCTCCGGAAAGTATTCATCTGTGTGATTATCCTGAAGTGGAGAAGGCTTATGTGGATGAGAAGCTTGAGGCGGATATGGAAAAGGTTCTGAATTCAGTGGTTATGGGCCGTGCATGCCGCAATGAGGCAAGCATCAAGAACCGTCAGCCTATCAGCAGGATGTACATTAAGGCTGATTTCACGTTAGATACCTTCTATACTGATATCATCAAGGATGAGCTGAATGTGAAGGAAGTGGTATTTACTGATGATGTAAGAGAATTTACCTCCTACAGCTTTAAACCTCAGCTTCGTACCGTAGGACCTAAGTATGGAAAACAGCTGGGTGGCATCCAGAAGGCTTTGTCAGCTCTAGGCGGCAATGAGGCAATGGATGATTTGAATACAAACGGAAAGCTTACCTTTGTCATTGATGATGTGACAGTGGAACTGACAAGGGATGATCTGCTCATTGAAATGGCTCAGAAGGAAGGCTATGTATCCACTGAGGATAACAGGATGACAGTTGTTCTGGATACGAATCTGACAGATGAGATGATTGAGGAAGGCTTTGTGTACGAAATCATCAGCAAGATTCAGACCATGCGTAAGGATGCTGATTTTGAGGTGATGGATCACATCAGAGTATCCATTAACGGGAATGCCAAGCTGGCAGAAATTGCCAAGAAGAATCAGGAGGCAATCTGCGGTAAGGTTTTGGCAGATGAAATGACTGCCGAAGCAGCATTTTCCGTAGCAAAGGAATGGAATGTCAATGGTGAGAATGTAACTATTGCAATTGAGAAGGAATAGAATGCAAGAAAACGGACATTGGGGGAGTCTTCAGGTGTCCGTTTTTTGGGCAACGCTCTGATTTGTAAGAGAACTGCCAATAGATTCGGCAAAACTTGGTTGGAATCTATAGAATGCTTTGTTGTTATAGGGAAAAAGAATCGGAACAGGAGGAGATTGATATGAAAACCATAGTAACCAAAAGAGATAAATTTGATAAAGAGCTCTTTAAACGAAGCGTACTTTACAATGTAAAAACTCTGTATCGAAAGACCTTGGAGGAGGCGACGCCCCAGCAGATATTTCAGGCTGTTTCCTATGCAGTTAAGGACCAGATCATAGATAAATGGATGGACACCCAGAAAGCGTTTGAGAAAGAAGATCCTAAGATGGTGTATTATATGTCCATGGAATTCCTGATGGGGCGTGCACTGGGTAATAACCTGATCAATCTTCAGGGCTATCAGCCTGTGAAGGAGGCAATGGAGGAATTGGGTCTGGATTTGAATCTGATTGAGGATCAGGAGCCCGATGCTGCCTTGGGAAACGGAGGCTTGGGACGTCTGGCAGCCTGCTTCCTTGATTCTCTGGCAACATTGGGATATCCCGCTTATGGCTGCGGCATCCGTTATCGTTATGGTATGTTCAAGCAGCAGATCAGGGATGGTTATCAGATTGAAGTGCCGGACAACTGGCTGGCTGACGGGAATCCTTTTGAACTTCGCAGACCGGAATACGCAAAGCTTGTGAAGTTTGGCGGACACGTGTCAATGACCTGTGACGAGAATGGGAGAAGTCATTTTGTACAGGAGGATTATCAGTCAGTTCGTGCAGTACCCTTTGATGTTCCCATTGTAGGTTATGGAAATGGTATCGTAAATACCCTGCGCATTTGGGATGCGGAGCCTGTTGAAGGCTTCCAGCTGGATTCCTTCGACAAGGGAGACTACCGAAAAGCCGTGGAGCAGGAGAATCTTGCCAGAAATATTGTTGAGGTATTATATCCTAACGATAACCATTATGCCGGCAAGGAGCTTCGTCTGAAGCAGCAGTATTTCTTTATTTCTGCCTCTGTTCAGGAAGCAGTGGATAAATTTATGAGAAGGCATAACGATATTCATCAGCTTCCGGAGAAGGTCGCTTTCCAGTTAAACGATACGCATCCTACAGTGGCAGTACCGGAGCTTATGAGAATCCTTTTGGATGATTACAACCTATCCTGGGAGGAAGCATGGGATATCACTGTCAGAACATGTGCCTATACCAATCACACCATCATGGCAGAGGCCCTGGAAAAATGGCCGATTGATCTGTTTTCCAGATTACTGCCGAGAGTTTATCAGATTGTGGAGGAAATCAATCGCAGATTTGTGCTTCAGATTGAGCAGAAATATGCTAATGTCTATGGTGTGGATGTGCAGGAGAAAATCCGCAAAATGGCGATTCTCTATGACGGACAGGTGAAGATGGCACATATGGCTATCGTGGCAGGCTATTCTGTAAACGGTGTTGCACAGCTTCATACGGAGATTCTGAAAAAGCAGGAGCTTAAGGATTTCTATGAGATGTTCCCGGAGCGTTTTAATAATAAGACCAATGGCATCACCCAGAGGAGATTCCTGTTGCACGGCAATCCTCTGCTGGCAAATTGGATAACCTCCAAGGCAGGCGACGGTTGGATTACCGATCTGCCTCAGATAGCAAAATTAAAGGAGCTTGCAGATGACAAAAAAGCACAGAAAGAGTTTATGGAGATTAAATATCAGAACAAGCTTCGTCTGGCAAAATATATTTTAGAACACAATGGGATTGAGGTGGATCCCCGTTCGATCTTTGATGTGCAGGTAAAACGTCTCCATGAATACAAGAGACAGCTTTTGAACATTCTTCATGTTATGTATCTGTACAATGAATTAAAGGCGCATCCGGATATGGAATTCTTCCCCAGAACATTTATCTTTGGTGCGAAGGCGGCAGCAGGCTACCGC
>CAYOHU010000204.1:2836-3337 GCA_964403845.1 uncultured Acetatifactor sp. | reverse complement strand
GTGTATGCTTTATTTACCGTATGCATATTAATACCGATCGTGTCTGCAAGCTGACGCACGCTCGGCAGGGAATCTCCTTCTCTGAACTGTGAAGTGGCTATCCCCATAATAATCTGATTCCGAAGCTGCAGATACAGTGCTTCATCACTGTTGAAATCGATCTCAATTATCATACCCGATAACCTCCTTCCTCAAACTCAAAGGTTTCAAAATCCTCACCGTTTGTTATACCAATAATATAACAGTTAAAAAACACTGTCAACACAATGGAAAGAAAGTTTATAGGAATTTAAAAAATGCTAACATCTCACCGTTTCCGACAAAATGTTAGCATTCTTTTTTCTTCTTACTGTTCGTCTTCGCCATCCCAGTTCAGGAACTCGAATTCAAACTCATCCTCATCCGTCATAAAATTCTTGGACTTCCGGCTGTTGTTACGAGTCTCAGTATCCTGCTGCACCCTCTGTGCAGATGCTCCTGCTGGTCTCTGTTCTCCCTGCG
>CAYOHU010000204.1:0-2736 GCA_964403845.1 uncultured Acetatifactor sp. | reverse complement strand
TGGGTGCTCCTGCAGGTCTCTGACCTCCCTGTGCGGATGCTCCTGCAGGTCTCTGACCTCCCTGTGCGGATGCTCCTGCAGTTCTCTGGCCTCCCTGCGTGGGTGCTCCTGCAGGTCTCTGACCTCCCTGTGCGGATGCTCCTGCAGGTCTCTGGCCTCCCTGTGCGGATGCTCCTGCAGGTCTCTGGCCTCCCTGCGTGGATGCTCCTGCAGGTCTCTGGCCTCCCTGTGCGGGTGCTCCTGCAGGTCTCTGGCCTCCCTGTGCGGGTGCTCCTGTAGGTCTTGAACCGGCAGGTCTTGTACCTGTCGGTCGTTTTTCAGCGCCTACAGTATGCATTACCTTGCCGGAATTGGCAGGTCTGTCTGCGGTACGTCTTCTGATGGTTTCCTGTTCAACCTCTGCAAAATATGCTGAATCTATCATATCCTTCATCTTAAAAATCAAAAATGCAATCGCGCCGGCCATTGCAACAGCCAGCATCACCAGAATGACAATCCACACCTGTTGGCTCTTTACCTGCTTCTGCTTTTGCTCTAATATCTTTTGATTCGTTTCTACCGTGCTAAAAATAGAATCAATATCATAAGGGTCTTCTGTCAGGTTATTAATCAGATACCACTTACCTTCAACCTTCTGAGTATCCCAATCCTTACTTTCCACCACTGGTTCTGCCGGTGTCTCGGGTACCACAGGTGTCTCCTCTACAGGCGGATCCGGGGTCTCTGTCGCAGGCGTCAATTCTCCATTCAGGGCAACATAATCGGAACGGATAAAGCCCGTCACCTGTGCGTCTCCGGAAATAAAGCTTACCTGATACCACACCTTGCCATCCGTACCATTCGCCTGTCCCGTTACCGTAAGTGCCAGCCCGCTTTGAGCCATCGTAACAATCTGACTGCCGGTAGATGCTCCCGCCCTGACACGTACAGACTGACTGCCGGTCACACTGGCACTTACCGGAGAGACTGCTGTCACCTCAGGCACATTCTCATTGGTATTTACGGTTGTACCTGTACCGACTGTACCTGTTCCGTTAGGCGGGGTTGTTCCGTCCGTAATCTGCACCAAATCAGAACGGATGTATCCCAGGGTATTCGCATCCACGAACACCTCATACCAGATTTTCCCGTCACTTCCGGTAGTCTGACTTCTGATAGACACTATCGAATCCTTGGTTGCACTTCCCAACGCTGTACTACTGGTATTTGCTTCCTGACGTATTTTAGCACTGCTTGCCGTCACCTTCCCCTGACTTTCTGCTCTGCTCACGAAAGAGAAGGGTTCAGCCAAGATTCCCAGCATCAGCACCAATATCAGAGACGATAACACGATTACCAGCTTTTGTCCCCAATTACATTCCTTTGTTCTTCTCATATGCTTTCCTTTCCTGCTAACCCACATTGATTACGCTTCATCAATTGCCTTACCGATGTCGTTACGCATATACTTATTCTCAAAAGTAATCCACTCTGTTGCAGCATAAGCATTCGCTCTTGCCTCTTTTAAATTCTTTCCCTTTGCAGTCACACCTAAAACTCGTCCGCCGTTGGTCACAATTCCCTTCTCGGTGAGCTTGGTACCTGCGTGGAAGCAGTAATAATCCTCTTCCTGTTCAAAACGCTCCAGACCGTTGATGACAAAGCCCTTTTCATAAGATACCGGGTATCCGTCGCTGGCAAGCACCACGCATACTGCCGCGTTCTCCTCAAACTGCAAATCAATCTGTTCCAAAGTGCCATCGATGCAGGCATCTATGACGTCCATGATATCATTCTTCATTCTGCAGAGAACTACCTGCGCCTCAGGATCACCGAATCTGGCATTGTACTCCAGAACTCTGGGACCTTTGGGAGTAAGCATCAAACCAAAGAAAATGATTCCCTTAAATTCTCTGCCCTCTGCCGCCATGGCATCCACCGTTGCCTGATAAATATATTTTTTACAGAACTCATCCACCTCTTCCGTGTAGAAGGGGCTGGGAGAGAATGTTCCCATACCACCGGTATTCAGTCCCTGATCACCGTCCTGTGCACGCTTATGATCCTGCGCAGAGGTCATGGTCTTAATGGTTTTGCCATCCACAAAGGATAATACGGAAACCTCCCGGCCGGTCATAAATTCCTCCACGACCATACGATTTCCGGCGCTGCCGAAATGCTTATCCAGCATAATCTCCTTCACGCCTGCTTTTGCCTCTTCCAATGTATTACAGATCAGCACACCCTTTCCCAGAGCCAGACCGTCCGCCTTCAGTACAATGGGCATCTCTGCCGTCTCCAGATAGGCAAGTGCCTTCTCCGGGTCATCAAATGTCTCATATGCTGCAGTAGGAATGTTATATTTCTTCATCAAATCCTTGGAAAAGGCCTTACTTCCCTCCAGAATTGCTGCATTTTGTCTGGGACCGAAGGTTCTGATTCCAGCCGCCTCCAAGGCATCTACCAAGCCGCCTACCAAAGGATCATCCGGTGCCACAAACACCAAATCAACTGCCTTTTCCTTCGCATAAGCAACAATTTTGTCAAATTCCATTACTCCGATAGAAGGCTCACACTCGGCAATCTGCGCGATTCCCGCGTTCCCGGGAACACAGTAAAGCTTATCCACTCTTTTACTTTTTTTCATGCTGACTGCAATAGCGTGCTCTCTTCCGCCGCCGCCTACGATCAATACTTTCATTGTTCCGTTTACCTCGCTTTTTGTATCTGCAACGACACTTTTTCTGTCATTCCATT
>CAYOHU010000203.1:0-3365 GCA_964403845.1 uncultured Acetatifactor sp. | reverse complement strand
GCATATGCTGGTTGATAACTGTGCAATGCAGCTGGTGAAGAATCCTGCGCAATTTGATGTGATTCTGACAGAAAATATGTTTGGTGATATCCTGTCCGATGAAGCAAGTATGGTTACGGGTTCCATCGGAATGCTTGCCAGCGCCAGCTTAAATGACAGCAAATTTGGTCTGTATGAGCCCAGTCATGGTTCGGCACCGGACATCGCCGGTCAGGATATTGCAAATCCTATTGCAACCATTCTGAGTGCTGCCATGATGCTTCGTTACAGCTTTGACCTTGATGAAGAGGCAGATGCTGTAGAAAATGCTGTTAAACGAGTATTACAGGATGGTTACAGAACCATAGATATTATGTCTGAAGGATGTACCCAGGTGGGATGCTCCGGAATGGGTACTCTGCTTGCTGAGAGAATTTAGTGAAGTTGAAAAATAAAAACTGATTAAGGAAAGAGGTAGTAATAATGAGAAGTGATTCCGTAAAAACCGGTACCGCTCAGGCACCGCACAGAAGTCTTTTCAATGCACTTGGATATACAGAGGAGGAACGCCGTCGACCGCTCATCGGAATTGTCAGCTCCTATAATGAAATCGTGCCCGGTCACATGAATCTGGACAAAATTGTTGATGCAGTAAAAATGGGTGTGGCAATGGCCGGCGGTACACCGGTTGTATTCCCAGCAATAGCAGTGTGTGACGGTATTGCTATGGGGCATACCGGAATGAAATATTCCTTAGTGACCAGAGATCTGATCGCGGACAGCACGGAATGTATGACCATGGCTCATGGCTTTGACGGACTTGTGTGTGTTCCTAACTGTGACAAAAATGTTCCGGGTCTTTTGATGGCTGCTGCCAGATTGAATATACCTACAGTATTTGTGTCCGGCGGTCCTATGTTGGCAGGACATATTGACGGACACAAAACCAGCCTTTCCAGTATGTTTGAAGCTGTTGGTAGTGTTGCAGCAGGCACAATGTCGATGGAAAAGCTTTGTGAATTTGAAGAGAAGGCTTGTCCTACCTGTGGTTCCTGTTCCGGCATGTATACCGCAAATTCTATGAACTGTCTGACAGAGGCCATCGGTATGGGCTTGAAGGGGAACGGTACTATTCCTGCAGTATATTCTGAGAGAATCCGTCTGGCGAAGCATGCCGGCATGAAGATCATGGAACTGGTTGAGAAAGATATCAAGCCCAGAGATATCATGACGGAGAAAGCATTTATGAATGCTTTGACAGTGGATATGGCACTGGGTTGTTCCACCAACTCAATGCTTCACCTTCCTGCCATTGCTAAGGAGGCAGGTGTTGAACTGAATCTTGATATTGCAAATGAATTGTCTGCCAAGACCCCGAATCTCTGTCATTTAGCGCCGGCAGGTCCGACTTATATGGAGGATTTGAATGAAGCGGGCGGAGTTTATGCGGTAATGAATGAGCTTACCAAAAAGAATCTGCTGAATCTGGATTGTATGACTGTGAATGGTACTACAATCGGCGAGAATATTAAAGATTGTGTCAACAGAAATCCCGAGGTGATTCGCCCGGTTGAGAACCCTTATTCTGAGACCGGCGGAATTGCAATTCTGAAGGGTAATCTTGCCCCCGACAGCGGTGTTGTAAAACGGTCAGCTGTAGTGCCTGAGATGATGGTTCATGAGGGTCCTGCGAGAGTGTTTGATTGCGAAGAGGATGCCATCGCAGCAATCAAAGGCGGTAGGATTGTGGCAGGTGATGTTGTGGTAATCCGTTACGAAGGACCTAAGGGCGGTCCCGGCATGCGTGAAATGCTGAATCCTACCTCGGCGATTGCGGGCATGGGTCTTGGCTCCAGTGTTGCATTGATTACAGACGGTCGCTTTTCCGGAGCCTCCCGCGGTGCTTCCATCGGTCATGTATCTCCCGAAGCAGCAGTCGGCGGACCGATTGCGCTGGTGGAAGAAGGGGATATCATTCGCATTAATATTCCTGAAAATAAATTAGATGTGTTGGTATCGGATGAAGTATTGGCTGAGAGAAAAGCAAACTGGAAGCCTGTTATGAAGGAAGTATCCGGATATCTCAAGAGATATCGCGAGCTTGTTACAAGCGGTAACAGAGGTGCAGTATTGGAATTGCCCTCCAAATAAGTAAAATATGCAGACCTCACGGAGCTTGAAAGAAAACGATATGGAGGATAAACAAATGCAGTTAACAGGTTCTGAAATTGTAATAGAGTGTTTAAAGGAGCAAGGAGTGGATACGGTTTTCGGTTATCCCGGAGGCACCATATTAAACATATATGATGCTCTTTATAAACATAGCGATGAAATTAGACATGTGTTGACATCCCATGAGCAGGGAGCAGCTCATGCTGCTGACGGATATGCAAGAGCTACCGGTAAAGTCGGCGTGTGTATGGCAACCAGTGGCCCCGGTGCGACCAATCTTGTAACGGGTATTGCCACAGCATATATGGACTCCGTTCCCATGGTTGCAATTACTGCAAATGTAGCTCTTCCTGCGCTTGGTAAGGACAGCTTTCAGGAGGTAGATATTGCAGGTGTTGTTATGCCCATCACAAAGCACAGCTATATTGTGAAAAACATTGAGGTGCTTGCGGATACCATTCGCAAGGCATTTGAAATTGCACGCACCGGACGTCCGGGTCCTGTGCTCGTGGATATTACTAAGGATGTTACAGCAGCTGTTTGCGAGTATACTCCGGTACAGCCTAAGCTTGTGGAGCCTGAAGTAAATTACATAGAAGAGGATATGAAAAAAGTTATTGCTTATATTAAAGGAGCAAAGAAGCCTTTTATTTACCTTGGCGGCGGTGCTATCGCATCCGGTGCCTCCGAGGAGGTCGCACAATTTGCCGAGTTGATTGATGCACCTGTTTGCGATACCCTGATGGCAAAGGGAGCCTTTGATGGAAAGAACCCTCGGTATACCGGAATGATTGGTATGCACGGAACCAAAGCCTCCAACCTTGGAGTGAGCCAATGCGATCTGTTTATTGCCCTTGGAGCAAGATTTTCTGATCGAGTAACCGGTAATCCGGCAAAATTTGCGGAGAATGCGGATGTGATTCAGATAGATGTTGATGCTGCGGAAATCAATAAGAATATCCGTGTGGATGCTGCTCTGGTTGGGGATCTTAAAACAGTGCTTGCTGCTCTCAACAGCAGGCTTGAACAGCAGAAGCATTCTGAATGGATGGAAACCATTCAGGAATTAAAGACCAAATATCCCTTAAAATATGACAATACACAACTTTCCTGTCCGTATGTGATTGAGGAGATAGACCGCGTGACAAAGGGTGAGGCCATTATCTCTACAGATGTGGGACAGCATCAGATGTGGGCAGCACAGTATTATAAAT
>CAYOHU010000202.1:0-3374 GCA_964403845.1 uncultured Acetatifactor sp. | reverse complement strand
GGTACTGAGCGTGGTATTACTGAGCCTACTCCTACCTTCTCTGCTTGCTTCGGTCAGGCTTTCCTGGAGCTGCATCCTACAAAATATGCAGAAGAGCTGGTAAAGAAGATGGAAGTAAGCGGTGCAAAAGCATACTTGGTCAACACCGGCTGGAATGGTACCGGAAAAAGTATCTCTATTAAGGACACCCGTGGTATCATTGATGCAATCCTTGATGGTTCCATTGAGAAGGCAGATACCAAAAATATTCCTTACTTTAACTTTGAGGTTCCTACAGAGCTTCCCGGAGTTGATACCAATATTTTGGATCCTCGCAATACATATGCTGATGCCTCCGAGTGGGAAACAAAGGCTAAGGATCTTGCAGGACGTTTTGTTAAGAACTTTGCTAAGTATGAAGGCAACGAGGCAGGTAAGGCTCTGGTAAGTGCAGGTCCCCAGTTATAAGCTGTGTTGAGTTTTTAACTTGGTACAGTGGAAGAAACAGATGGGATTTTTGTTCTGTTTTTGAAATCAATATTTGGTAAATTTTACAGTTGTTTATTTGTACAAAATTGGCTATAATAGGATTAACCTGAGATGCGCGATAAGTCTTATTCATTTTGAACCTACATTTTCTTTAAACGGGATTCCTATATTGCCAAGTGGCTGTCAGGCCCTCACTCCCTGGGAGGATCGGAAGGGAAGGCAAAAGGTTGGTTGCGGTTACCCACCTAGCAGTGCTAGGAGTCAAAAAATAAGACGCGGCATTTTGGGGTACATACAGAAGAAAAGAGCAGTCCGAGAGGGCTGCTCTTTATAAATTTATTGAGAAGGTACATAATATAAGAGGTTAATTGCTTGGGAAAGAATAATTGGAAATTAGAGAAAGAACAGAGAATACAGCTGAAGGCATTCATCAGTTGTCTGGGTTTGATTCTTTTGGGGATTCTATTGGCAGCGCAGCTTATTACAGCACTGTTAAAAGTGAAGGAGAAGCCGGAGGAAGAGATACCGGTTCCTGTTGTGGAATCTCTTTATAACGTTTGGATTATGGAGGCGGATGAGAACGAAATTTTAATTTTCCGGGACGGGATGGAGGAACACTATTCCTGTGAAGCTGTCACAAGCACAGATATGCGGGAACAGGTTGCTGACATTGTTCTGACGGATGGAATCGTGACAGAGGTCAGAGTAAAAACAGAGAAAATTAACGGCAGGATTTTGAGTGCGGATGCATCAGGTGTGGATGTCGAAGGCTATGGAAAGCTTCCGCTGGCTGACAATTATAAGGGATATCGCATATACAACACCTTGAGAATGTGTAATAGCAGTGATTTGTATATCGGATATGATTTTGCTGATTTGGTGACAGAGGATGGGGAGATATGTGGGATACTTCTTGTAAAGGAAGAGGCTATGGAAGCTATCAGAGTACTGATAAAAGGTAGTGATTATGAAAGTCTTTTGCATGAACAGGTAGTATTGTCTTCGGATTCTGATTTTACGATTACATACGGAACGCATGATAGTCTGATACGGGAGACGCATAAAGCTGGGGATGAGATTACGATTGACACAAAGAGTAGTTATTTTGTGGACGATCGCATTACGATAATTCCCGATGTGCTTACCGGAAAGCTGGCATTGAAAAGTGTGAGCAGAAGCTATGGAATTCCAAGCTATCGCGGACGGATTGAGCTGTTGAAGACAACGGGAGGAATTGCTGTGGTAAATCAAGTGTCTCTGGAGGAGTATTTGTATTGTGTCGTGCCGAGCGAGATGCCGGCGTCCTATCCCGATGAAGCATTGAAAGCGCAGGCTATCTGTGCAAGAACCTACGCATACGGTCATATGCAACAGGCGGGATATCCGCAATATGGAGCGCATGTGGATGACAGTACTTCCTATCAGGTGTATAACAATATTTTAGAACAGGAAAGTACCACGACAGCTGTGAAGGAGACCTATGGGCAGCTGCTTTATACGGAGTATGATACACTTGCAGGAACCTATTATTATTCTACGTCCTGTGGTGTGGGAAGTGATGCAAGAGTCTGGAAAACACAGGCAGCGCAGTCCATAGATTATTTAAACGGTAAGGCAATCTGTCGGGCGAATGAGGAGGAAAAGTCTCGGGATGATAACGAAATCCCGTTAAGTGAACAATTACAGGATGAGGAAGCCTTTGCAAGGTTCATTTGTTCTAAAAACTCAGATGACTTTGAAGTTACAGAGGGGTGGTATCGCTGGACTTATCATGTACCGTGCCTAAATGCGGAGAGAATATACAGTGCATTGCAGAAGCGTTATCAGGCGAATGAGAAGCTTATACTGACGTGGGAGAATGAGGAGTTTGTTTCGAAGCCGATAGAAGAGTTTCGGGAGGTTAAGGAACTCTTTATCTCCAAACGGGGAGAAGGCGGAGTGGCAGACGAACTGGTTTTGGTCACTGAGAAAGCACGATATTTGATTATTTCAGAGCATAATATCCGCTATGCTCTGAATGACGGAGAATGTAAAATATTGCGTCAGGACGGAAGTGAAGTAAATTCCCCCTCTCTGCTTCCCAGTGCATTCTTCACTATTACACTTGCAAGGGAGAAGGATAAGGTGGTAGGATATACCTTGACGGGAGGTGGGTTCGGTCATGGTGTTGGTATGAGTCAGAATGCCGCTAAGCATATGGCGAAAGCCGGATATACCTCTGCGGACATTTTGATGTTTTTCTATGACGATTGTCAGATCAGAAACGTATATGAGCAATAGGCATGGAACAGAAGAATACTTTTTAAGGCAGACAAGGAGGCGTGGTAGGAATGCAGGGTGGCAGAATATCCATGATTCGCAGCTTTTTTGAACAGATGAGAAGACAGGATATCAATGCATATGCGTCCAGTATGGCATTCTTTTTATTCTTATCCCTTGTTCCCATGCTGATTGTAATCTGTACCTTGATACCCTATACCCCGCTTACGCAGGAGAATCTGGTATTGTTTTTTACGGATTTTACACCGGATGCCATGGATCCCATGGTTGAAAACCTGATTGCAGAGGTTTATGATCAATCGGCAGGAATCCTTTCAGTGGCGATTCTTGCGACAATCTGGTCGGCAGGAAAAGCGGTGCTGGCTTTGATGCGAGGGTTGAATGCAATTTATGGTGTGGAGGAGGAACGTAATTATTTTGTAGTGCGGTTCTTAGCTTCTTTTTATACCCTTGTGATGCTGGTTGTTGTGATAATATCACTGGTTCTTATGGTATTTGGAAATAGACTGGTAGATTTGCTTTTGCACCGTATTCCGCAATTGGAAGTGGTTATTTCTTTTTTGATGAATTTTCGTTTTGTTTTGGTATGGGCGGTCTTTACGATTTTGTTTGGTATGGTATATGCC
>CAYOHU010000201.1:0-3421 GCA_964403845.1 uncultured Acetatifactor sp. | reverse complement strand
TAGATCAGAAGGATTTCCGTAAGAAAATCATCACTGATTTATTGGCAGAGAAAAATTTTGATATTAAGTCCTTGAATGTTATTGTAGGTCGTGGTGGTATGCTGAAACCCATTCCCGGCGGTACTTACGAGGTAACTGATGCATTGCTTAACGATTTAAAAATCGGTGTACAGGGACAGCATGCTTCCAATCTGGGCGGCATTCTGGCAAGAGAGATTGGTGATGAAATCGGTGTGCCTTCCTATATTGTTGATCCTGTTGTTGTAGACGAATTGAATCCTGTTGCCAGATTCTCAGGTGTTCCCGAGCTTCCCCGTACCAGTGTATTCCACGCATTGAATCAAAAGGCAGTTGCAAAGAGATATGCAAAAGAATGTGGCAAGCCATATGAGAGCTTGAGACTGATTGTTGTCCATATGGGTGGTGGCGTGTCCGTTGGTGCCCATGAGAACGGCAGAATTATAGATGTGTTCAATGCCCTTGATGGTGACGGTGCGTTCTCTCCTGAGCGTGCAGGTGCAGTTCCCAGTGGCGCACTGATTAAGATGTGCTTTTCCGGAAAATATACTGAGAAGGAAGTATACAGCAAAATTGTAGGAAAAGGTGGCTTCAATGCATATCTTGGTACCAATGATATGCGTACAGTAAATAAGATGGCAGAGGAAGGAAATGCAGATGCCATTGCAGCAAGAGAAGCCTTTATCTATCAGGTTGCGAAGGACATGGGATCTATGGCTTGTGTTCTGAAGGGTAAGGTAGACCGGATTATTGTTACAGGCGGTATCGCCTATAATGAAGGCGTAGTGAATGCATTGAAGGAGTATGCAGGCTTTATTGCACCCTTTACCGTATATCCCGGTGAGGATGAGCTGCTTGCATTGGCTCAGGGGGCACTTCGAGTTCTGAATGGTGAAGAAGAGGTAATGAAATACTAATCCGCCCCTGTGCGTGCAAATAACAGATGATAATCGGAAAATAATAAAAATAGCTGCAAAATAAAAAAGGCTGTGCGCTCAGGAAGCGCATAGCCTTTTGAAAGCTTGACCCTGTTTAAAGTAATTCTGCAATGCTCAATTCCGGTTGCTCAGACAGATTTACATATTCATTTCCGCACTGTACAATCGGGCGGGAGAGCTTGTCCTTATTGATGAAAATGATATCTCCCTCCCTGCCGTCGCTTAATCGGCAACGGTTTTGAATATAAGTGTTTACGACATTGCTTAAGAAGGTAAGCAAATATTCTGCATCATATCTTTGGTAGCCCTCTGACTCAAAAATTTCGATGACACGGAAGGGACACAGAGGACCGCGGTATACTCTGGCGGCAGTCATTGCATCATATACGTCGGCAATGGCAACAATGCGGGCATACTTATCAATCTGGTTGCCGGGAAGGTGCATGGGATATCCGGTGCCGTCACAGCGCTCATGGTGCATCAGGGCGGCATAGCGCACATGGTCATCCACGTTCTGTGAGAGAAGTAAATGGTAACCGGCTAAGGGATGTTTTTGAATCTGGGCATATTCCTCCGCAGACAGCTTTCCGGGTTTGGTGATGATATCATGCGGCACCAGCAGCTTGCCGATATCGTGCAACAGTCCACAGGCAGTTGCGAGCTCTATCTGATCCGGAGTAAATTTCAGCCAGGTGGCAAGTACATTACAGATCAGAGCAACATTCATGCCATGGGCATAAGTAGAGTCGTCATAATTGCGCATATTGTGCAGCATATCGAGAATGCCAAGCTGTCCTTTGCCGTTGGCAATCATATCCAGAGAGTTTTTCAGAAGGACATCGATATCCAGTTGAATATTTTTTTCCACAACATTATTGATTACATCACGGAAGGAGTCAACGTTTAAGGTATAATCCTCCTTAAACTGCTGGAATACCGGTGATTTTTGGATACGTTCAGAATAGGAAGGATCCTTGGGGGCGATAGGAACAACAGACGTATCCGGTATGGTATCCTCCACATAGACCGTTAGGATTCCGTACAAGTCTAACTTTGTAATTAATTTGTCCGTTAATAAAGTTCCTGCGGCAATGACAAGTGTTTGGTTAAAGCTTAGAACATTTTCGGCAACGGTCATTCCGGGAACTAACTGCAAGGTAGATAATCTCTTCATAGGCAGACCGACTTCCTGTTTTGGTAATTATGCTGAAAAAATAATGCATTTTGTTAAAATGGATATCTAAATTATACTATTTTTGTGCAGGGATGTCAAATTTTACATATTCTTTACAATTTGTTAATTTCTTGAAATGAGCTTGGTGTTGAATCTGCGGTGCAAATCTGTTACAATAGTGATTGGATTTACGTAAAAAATGTGCATTCTTTAATGCGCGGAGGGTAAGGAAATCGTATGAAAGTTATTGAAAAAATTTTTGGTACACATAGCGAAAGAGAACTGAAACGTATCATTCCTCTGGTAGATAAAATTGAAGAACTGCGTCCTTCCATGATGAAGCTGACGGATGAGGAGCTGAGAGCAAAGACTGACGAGTATAAGAAGCGTCTGGGAGAAGGTGAGACCTTGGACAGTCTGTTACCCGAGGCTTATGCGACAGTGCGTGAGGCGGCCAGACGTGTGCTGAATACAGAGCATTACCGGGTACAGCTGATCGGTGGAATCGTGCTGCATCAGGGACGTATCGCAGAGATGAGAACAGGGGAAGGTAAGACACAGACCTGTCTGTTGCCTGCATATTTGAATGCATTGGAGGGAAAGGGGGTACATGTTGTTACCGTCAATGACTATCTTGCAAAGCGAGATGCGGAGTGGATGGGACAGGTACACGAATTTCTGGGACTGAAGGTAGGCGTTGTTCTGAACTCTATGAGTCCGGATGAGAGAAAGGAAGCTTATCAGTGTGATATTACTTATGTGACAAACAATGAGCTGGGCTTTGACTATCTGCGAGACAATATGGTTATTTACAAGGAACAGCTTGTTTTAAGAGATTTACACTACGCGATTATTGATGAAGTGGACTCTGTATTGATAGATGAGGCGAGGACTCCTTTGATTATCTCCGGTCAGAGCGGCAAATCCACGGCGCTGTACGAGATGTGTGATTTGCTTGCGCGTCAGATGCAACGCGGTGAGGATATGCAGGAGCTTTCCAAGATGGATGCCATCATGGGAGTCGTTCAGGAGGAAACAGGGGATTTTATCGTTAATGAGAAGGATAAAGTAGTGAACCTGACAGCCGCCGGCATGGAGAAGGTTGAGAGGTTTTTCCATATTGAGAACTATGCAGATCCCGAAAACCTGGAGATTCAGCATAATATTATTTTGGCATTACGCGCCCATAATCTAATGTTCCGTGATCAGGATTATGTGGTCAAGGATGATCAGGTTCTGATCGTAGATGAATTTACCGGACGTATCATGCCGGGACGTCGGTATTCCGATG
>CAYOHU010000200.1:0-3421 GCA_964403845.1 uncultured Acetatifactor sp. | reverse complement strand
CGGTAGGTCTTACGGGGTCTTGTATCTCCGTTGGAGTTTCCACTCATCACATCATTCCTCCAATATTTTCCATATCATCTGATTCATCATTTCATTCCTGATATTCTGCGACTACTAGGATACCACAACTTTCCTGCCACGTCACGAAAGACAATCTTAAAATTTGATTAATTTTGCCGCAAAAGAAAAGTCTTATTTACCCATTTCATGTAAATAAGACTTGTTCTCCCAAGTAATTTATGCCTCACATTTCTTGCAAAGCTCTTCCCATCTTCTGTCTATTTCTGCCTGGAACTGCTCAAGCAGCGCTTCGTTACCCGGCTTGAAGAGATGACTGAATCTCTTCTGAGGTCGCAGAAAATCTTCAATCGGAAGCTTCTTTTTCGGTTCATAGGTAAGCTTCCATTTGCCGTCCACCACCTCGAACATAGGCCAATAACAGGTGTCTGTTGCCAGCTTACAAATTGTCATCAGCTCGGAAGGATCGTATCCCCAGCCTCTGGGGCAGGGAGACATTACGTTTAAGAATGCGGCACCGGGCGTATAAATTGCCTTCTCTGCCTTGGTATGAATATCCTTAAAATTGCTTGTATAGGTAGTCTGTCCCACGTACGGAATATGATGTTCAGCCATGATTGCCGCCAAATCCTTACGAATCTGCACTTTACCATTGGAAACCTTACCGGCAGGAGTAGTTGTGGTATCTGCAAACTGAGGAGTTGCGGAGGAACGCTGGGTTCCGGTATTCATATAGGCGCCGTTGTCGTAGCAGACATACACCATGTCATGTCCTCGTTCCATAGCCCCGGACAGGGATTGGAAACCAATATCATAGGTTCCGCCATCTCCGCCAAAGGTGATAAATTTATAGTTTTCGTTAATCTTACCCTTTTTCTTTAACACTCTGTACGCAGTCTCAACACCGGAAAGAGTGGCTCCTGCATTTTCAAATGCATTGTGGATATAGCTGTCTTCATAGGCAACATAGGGATACATGAAGGTAGATACCTCCAGACATCCTGTTGCGTTTCCGATGACCGCTTTATCCTCCTCATGCAAAGCACGTAACACGGCTCGTACCGCAATCGTTCCGCCACAGCCTGCACACATTCTATGACCCGGAGCCAGACGCTCAGGTTTACTCATTACTTCTTTAAACTGATATGCTGTTTCCATATTAGTAACCATGTCCTTTCCATAACCTGAAGAATTTATTTTTCACACTAATCCCTCCGCCGTTCTAACAGCGGCTCAGCTGACTATGAAAAACGAAGTCCGATATAATCATACATTCCTTTGATTTCATGTGACTGCGCGATTTCTTCCAGATTCTCATATACCTGTTCAAAATCTTCTACAGTAATATCTCTTCCGCCCAGTCCATAGAAATAATTAACTGCCTCCACCTCTGCTTTTGCCTGATACAGAGCAGCCCGTACCTCCGCGCCCAAAGGTCCGCTTGTAGCAGCAAACATTTCAGAACGATCCATGATGGCAACCGCCTTCAAATTCTTCAAGGCATTTGCCAGCTCCTCCTCGGGGAAGGGACGGAACACTCTGAGCTTCACCAGACCCACCTTTTTACCGGTGGTCTCCCTGATGTGATCCACAGCCGCCTTGCAGGTTCCTGCAGCAGAACCGATAATCACAACGGCATACTCCGCGTCATCCATTCTGTATTCTTCAAAGAAGCCATATTTTCTGCCGGTCATCTTCTCGAACTTCTCAGCAATCTCCAAAATTACCTGTTTTGCATTTTTCATGGCTTCTCTCTGAGCTCTCTTGGTCTCCATGTAGTAATTGGATACTGCGTAGGGACCTACTGCCATGGTCTCCTTGTCATTCAATAAATAGTGCTGAGGTTCATATTCCCCCACAAATTCTTTTACTTTCTCATCCTCCACCAAAGAGATGTTTTCCACACCATGACTGGTAATAAATCCATCCTGACAAATCATCACGGGAAGCATTACATCCCTATGCTCCGCAATGGGAAATGCCTGCAGGAAATTGTCATACACCTCCTGATTGGATTCGGCATAAATCTGAATCCATCCGGCATCTCTGGCTCCCATGCTGTCCGAATGATCCGCATTGATATTGATTGGTCCGGTAAGTGCTCTGTTTACCAAAGCCAGCACTATGGGTAATCTGTCGGAGGCTGCAACATAAAGCTCCTCCCACATCAATGCCATACCGCAGGAGGAGGTTGCAGTCAGTGCTCTTGCTCCTGCTGCAGATGCACCCAAGGTTGCACTCATGGCACTATGTTCACTTTCTACAGGAATAAATTCCGTATCTATCTCTCCATTGGCAATATAGGTAGCCACATACTGGGGAATCTCTGTTGACGGCGTGATGGGAAACGCCGGCATAACATCCGGATTGATCTGTTTGATGGCATACGCCACCGCTTCATTTCCTGATAAACGTTCTCTGATCGCCATTTATTTTCCCTCCCTCATTGTAATTGCACCGAAGGGACATACCTTTGCACAGATACCGCATCCCTTACAATGATCATAATCAAAATCCTTTCTCTTACCATCCTTGACGGGAATCGAAGAATCAGGACAGACCGGTGCGCACAGCAAGCACTGCTTACACTTTTCTTCTATAAATTCCGGTGTGGCGGTTCTCCACTCACCGGTACAAAAATTCTTGGAGGTAGCTGCTTCAAAAATCTTGTTCCCCTCCGTGATATCCTGCCAGGGGCTTCTCTCATTAATATCTATCGCTTTCATGATCTATACAAATCCTTTCTCAACGTAATTGTCACGTAGTGATCATATACCATACCTTCATGTATATTCCGGCTTCGAACTCTATCTGCTGACCGCCTCAAGAGTCATCTGCAATGCTTTCATGTTACCGTCGATTACCTCCGGCTTTTTCGCAAATTTATGTCTGAAGGAAGCCTCCATCTCTTTCAGGAATACCTCCGGCTCCATAACACCCGTAACCGCAACCACTGCAGCGAGCATGGGGGAGTTTGGATAATTCCTTCCTAACGCCTTCACAGAGATGTCTTTCGCATCAATGGTATATACCCTTCCCTGATAACCGTTCAAATGAGCTGCAATCTCCTCTTTGCTTTTCTGTGTATTTACAATAACCGCTCCTTCAGGGTTCAATCCGTGAGTCACATCAATGGTTTCCAGCAGACTGTCGTCCACCACTGCCACATAGTCCGGATCATAAATATTAGAGTGAATGGTAATCGGTTCCGCACTAATCCTGTTATACGCGGTAATGGGTGCCCCCATTCGTTCCGGTCCGTACTCAGGAAAACCCTGCACATATTTACCTGTTTTAAATGCCACGTCTGCCAATAACAGTGCAGCTGTCTTTGCACCCTGACCACCGCGTCCGTGCCATCTGATTTCAATTGTGTCTTTCATTTCATTACCTTACCTTTCTC
>CAYOHU010000199.1:0-3429 GCA_964403845.1 uncultured Acetatifactor sp. | reverse complement strand
TAATGGTGGTGATAATGGGGAATAATATACGTGTTCTCTGGGAGACCTCGCTGCTTTCATAATGCATACGGATACAACGTTCCTTTTTGGTGGTGACCAACCTGATGACTTTGGGCTGCACAATGGGAACCAAAGCCATGTAAGAATAAGCGGCTACGGCGATGGCACCTATGTATTTGGATTGCAGCACCTGAGATACCAACAGCGCGGTAGGTCCGTCGGCAGCACCGATAATACCGATAGAGGCCGCATCCTGCAAGGAAAATCCGAAAGCGGATGCCAGAACAAAAGAGGCAAAGATTCCAACCTGTGCGGCAGCACCGAACAGGAAAAGGGATGGTCTGGAAAGCAAAGGTCCGAAATCAATCATGGCTCCGATACCGATAAAGAGTAACAGGGGAAGAGCCTCTGATGCAGCAATTCCTGTTTCATAGAGCCAGGACACGATACCGTTTACTTCTCCGACACCCTGAAGGGTCTGGTTCAAAGCGTTGCTGGCCGGTAAATTGATCAGGATAGCACCGAACCCCATGGGAAGAAGGAGAGAAGGCTCATATTGTTTTTTGATAGCCAGCCATATGAGGATGGCACCGACTGCGTACATTACTAATTGCTGCCAAGTAATTGCAGTAAAGCCGGTTAGTAAGTAAGACATAAATATTCCTCCAATCTGCGTTTTGCATTGGGTGAGTAGCATAAAAAAAGACTTTTATCCCATCACGTACAACAATGAGATAAAAGTCTTGCCATTTAAATTTCAGCGAACAGCGAAACGCTGTCGTATTGACGCTTTCAATCCACATAGACAGAAATGCTGCGTGGCGGCTACTCCCTTTTACAATACTTATAACAAATCTTTTTCCAAAAAGCAAGAGCGAACATGAAATTTTAACACATATTTGTAATCCGTCTTATTGTTGATAGGGAGAACGGCAGTGAAAATGCAAGGAAGCAAATAGGTTCAGCAGATTGCTGCGCTTCATAAAAAGTTTAGAAATACTTTCGAATCCTTATATTTACGGGAAAAAGAAGGCATGCTACAATAGAACAAGCGTCATATACTCCTTGGGTTGAAAAATGATGCGAGAATAATGGCATATGCCATGGAATCGTCGCCACAGTCGGATGATTGGCGAGAAAGGGACAGTATGAATAAGCAGGATTTTATAGATAGATTGCGTGTTGCATTGGTCGGCAGACTCTCTGCGGAGCAGGTGCAGGAGCACTTAAGATATTATGAGGATTATATTAATACACAAATCCGCATGGGAAAAAAGGAAGAGGATGTGCTTTTGACATTGGGTGACCCGCGTCTGATTGCCAAAACGATTGTTGAAACCAGTAGGGCAGGAATGGATGAAGGTGCAGATTATCGGCATGAGGAGTATTACAGCGGCTATGTTCAGAGTCAAAGAAGCGGTGAGGTGAGAAACAGAAGGGCATTGCGTATTCCCGGATGGTTATGGATTATTATTGTTGTGATGATAGTGGCTTTGCTGCTGGGGCTGGTTTTCACTTTGCTGTCAGCGTTTGCACCGTTAATCTGTGTGATGCTGGTGGTTGTGGGATTGATGAAATTTTTTGATTGGTTGAATTGAAAAGAAGTGAAAAGAAGTGAAAAGCCGCCGGGGGGAACCGGCGACTCTTCTGAGGGGAGTATAAATAATTAATATATAAGGGTAGTAAATAGAATGATGAAGGGTTTTCCATTTACTAATTTTATTATAGTACTATAGTCCTAGAAAAGCAATGTGAAATAGTGCTAAAGTACCAAGCGAAAAGAGAATATTATTTGTGCGTTTTTTACATACTACTCCTGTAACTATTAATTGATAGGAGGAATTCAAAATGTCTAATAACAGTCAGAACTATAATGATAACAAGTGCAACAACAGCAACAATTCTAACAATAGCAACCAGAATTGTAAGAACAGCCAGAATAACAGCCAGAACAACAATCAGAACAAAAACAGCCAGAACAGTAACAATAATAACAGCAATTTCTAAGGCTGGAATCGAAAGTAGGGATACCGTAGGGTGTCCCTATTTACATATTTTCAAAAAAATTGTATACTAAAGGGAAAATGAACGGAAGGATTAACACAGGCAAGCATGCGGAAATTTGAATTGATTGCACCGTGCCATTTTGGGATGGAGGCTGTCTTAAAGAAAGAAATTATAGATTTAGGATACGATATTACAGAGGTTGCTGACGGAAGGGTTACTTTCTTCGGAGACGAGGAGGCTTTATGTAGGGCGAACGTCTTCCTGCGCACGGCAGAACGTATTTTGATTAAGATAGGAAGCTTTTACGCGGAGACCTTTGAAGAATTATTTCAGGGGACACGAAATCTGCCGTGGGAGGAGTATATTCCCGTGGATGGGAAATTCTGGGTGGCAAAGGCTGCAAGTGTGAAATCCAAGCTTTTCAGCCCCTCGGATATTCAGTCCATTATGAAAAAAGCGATGGTAGAGCGTTTGAAGGAGGTTTATCACGTGGAAAGCAGATTTGAGGAAAATGGAGAAAGCTTTCCAATCAGGGTATTTCTGATGAAGGACGAGGTTACTGTGGGCTTAGACAGTACCGGAGAGTCCTTACATAAGCGAGGATACCGTAAGCTGACTGCAAAGGCGCCCATCGCCGAGAATCTGGCGGCTGCGCTGATTATGCTGACGCCCTGGAATAAGAACAGGATTTTGGTGGATCCCTTCTGCGGAAGCGGCACGATTCCCATTGAAGCAGCTATGATGGCAGCAAATATGGCACCGGGAATGAATCGCAGCTTCACTGCTGAGAACTGGAATCATATCGTTGGAAAGAAGAATTGGTATGATACCTTGGATGAAGCCCGTGAGTTGATGACGCCTGATGTGGATACAGATATTCAGGGATATGATATAGATGATGCCATGGTAAATATTGCCAGAGAAAATGCCCGGCTTGCGGGAGTGGATAAACTGATCCATTTTCAGAGAAGAGGTGTTGAACAGCTTAGTCATCCCAAAAAATACGGATTCCTGATTACCAATCCTCCCTATGGAGAGCGTTTGCAGGATAAGGCTCAGATGCCGGCATTGTACAATATGATAGGTGAACGATACAGGGCATTGGATTCCTGGAGTATGTATTTGATTACGGCATACGAGCAGGCTGAAAAGGATATCGGAAGAAAGGCTGACAGAAATCGCAAGATTTATAACGGAATGATGAAGACCTATTATTATCAGTTTCTGGGTCCCAAACCGCCGAAACGTGAGAAAAAGTAGTGGGATGAAGAGCTGTCGGAGTGTAAGCAAAATGCAATGAGTATGGTGACAAAAAATACTGTTAAAAAAGAGAATATGATCCTAACCTTGATTTTATGGGGGATTCTGGCCTGTGTGTGTATGTCATCCATGCTGTATGTGGCATCAAAAAAGACCATTGTG
>CAYOHU010000198.1:0-3431 GCA_964403845.1 uncultured Acetatifactor sp. | reverse complement strand
GCGGAATCCTCGCCTGCACAATGGCACCGGCGCACATGGGGCAGGGCTCCAGAGTCACATACAGGGTACATTCCTCCAGACGCCAGTCCCCGATTTTCTTACTTGCCTTATTGATGGCAGTAATTTCCGCATGAGCCAGAGTATTCTTGTCCGTATTACGGCGATTGTAGCCGCGTCCAATCATTTTTCCTTCATGAACAATCACGCATCCGATGGGAACCTCCCCCAGTGCGTATGCCTTTTTTGCCTGCTTCAACGCTTCCTTCATGTATTTTTCCTGAATACTCAGTATCACCGCCATGCTAATACCATGCCTTTCCCATTATCTGCCTGCACGCGTAATCATTTTTCTCATTTGCTCTTCCCGCTTCGCCAAACAGTCCAAATCCGCCAGACGCCATTCCCAGTTAGGGGCTCCGACTGTTCCCGGTGTGTTCAGTCTTGCATCATCATCCAATTCCAAAATATCCATCACAGGAACGATTGCCATAACCGGTTTACTTTCATAGACGTATCGAAGCATTTTGGTACACATGCTTTCCCACGGCATACCGAAACGGGCCAGCTTGCGCCGTACCCTCTTACGGTCCTTTTCATCCAATGTACGGATCCATCCTTTTATGGTCTGATTGTCATGAGTGCCCGTGTATATCAGCTGATGCTCCCCGGGCTCCTCCCGTGACAAAAATGTAAACTCTGCAACATTCATACCAATAAAATGATAATGGTCTCGCAGTGTCAGCACTTCTCCTCGCAGGTCTCCTAAATCCTCCGCAACAATACAAATATCAGGCAGCTCCCGGAACACCCTATCAAACAATGCATAGCCCGGTGCCTCTATCCATTCACCCTCTATGGCTGTATCACAGGATGCCGGAATTCTCCAATACGTATCAAATGCCCTGAAATGATCAATTCTGATGATGTCATAGAGCTTACTGCTATAGGACAGGCGGTCTATCCAGAACGCAAAATTATTTTTTTCAAGATATTCCCAATCATAAATAGGATTCCCCCATCTCTGACCTGTGGCACTGAAATAATCAGGCGGTACTCCCGCCACGAAGCTGGGTTTTCCTTCTGCATCCAACAGGAAGTTCTTCCGGCACGCCCAGACATCCAGGGAATCAATTCCCACGTAAAAGGGAATATCCCCCATGATGCTGATTCCTTTTTCATTTGCATATCTTTTTAAATCATTCCACTGCACAAAAAACATATATTGCAGAAATATCCGATACTCAATTTCTTCCTCCAGATGACTGATGTCATACTTTCCATCCAGAATCCAATCCTGTTGTTCCTTGGGCCATTCATTCCAGCAGCGCAGGGAATTCTGCTTCTTCAGCGCCATAAAAACAGCGTAAGGATGAACCCAGTCCAGCTTCCGAAATTCCAGAAACTCTTCTGTATCAGTGTTTTTTTCGCAAAAGCCTCTGTATGCCGCCTTCAAATAAGGAGCCTTATACGCTCTGGCCTTCTCATAATCAATTTTTCCCGGTGTCTTCTCTTCATAGCTCCTCTCCCTGTGTTCCAGATATCCCGCCTGCTCAAGACGTTCCAGATCAATATAGAGTTCATCACCGGCATAAGAAGAAAAGGGCTGGTACGGCGAATTACCGTATCCCAAAGGATTCAAGGGTAATATCTGCCAAATCCTCATCCCCATTCTCACCAGACTATCCACAAAACGATATGCTTCTTTGCCAAAGCATCCCACGCCATCCGCAGAGGGCAGAGATGCCACCGGCATCAACACACCCGCAACACGATTCCTTTGAACCATTTTCAGGCATCCTCCTTACATTCCGTAACTCCATGCGCTTACATCTATATATATATTTTAACCAAATAACCCTCAACAAATTCCTATTATGAAAATTATAGGTTACTCATATGGCTTTGTCAATTTTGGGTTTCGTTCGTTTTCCTTTCTCTTACACTCTTGACAAACCGTCTCGAAACCGATACACTAATAGAGCCGTGCATTTCGGGAATTCTTTGACGGCGATGTTGAAACTCGGTCTCACGCAATGAGAATCTGCGAACCGTGTCAGGTTGGGAACAAAGCAGCACTAAGCAGAACCTTTCATGTGCCGTGAGTAAGCTGGGTGGAGTTGTCGTCAGGAACCCGGGTGTGCGGTCTTTGTGTTTGTCTTTTTTTGTCATTCCTTTTCGCTCTATTCCTCCGTTAACCGGAAGGCATGGCAAGGCTGTCCTACAAAACAACACATCACAAAAGGAGCAAAAATGCATCAGGAGTCACTCGTTTCTCAGAATCTTATACAACTTCATATGCAGGACTGTACTCTTTGTCCGCGGAATTGCCATGTCAACAGACTGGCAGGGCAGGTTGGCTTCTGCGGTCAGACGTCTGATTTAACTGCTGCCAGAGCCGCTTTACATTTTTGGGAGGAGCCCTGCATTTCCGGTGAAAATGGCTCCGGAACTGTTTTTTTCTCCGGTTGTAATCTGCGCTGCATTTTCTGTCAGAATCACGATATCGCTCTGGGTCAAAAAGGGAAAAACATCTCTGCTGCCCGTCTGGCTGATGTCTTTTTAGAGCTGCAGGCGGCCGGTGCCCATAATATCAATCTGGTCACTCCCACTCATTTCATTCCCCAGATCCGCAGTTCTCTGATAAAAGCAAAAACGATGGGCTTACAAATACCCATCGTCTACAATACATCAAGCTATGAAGAGGTATCCTCCCTGCGTCTGCTGGAGGGTCTTATCGACATCTACCTTCCGGACCTGAAATATTTCTCCCCGGAATTAAGCGCATCCTACTCTCACGCTCCGGACTATTTTGAGAAGGCCTCCGCTGCGATTGCCGAAATGTATCGTCAGGTCGGAGTCCCCGTGTTGGATGCCGATACCGGCATGATGAAGCGCGGACTCCTTGTCCGCCATCTGCTGCTCCCGGGTCAGACGAAGGATTCCAAGAAAATTCTCCGCTATCTTCACGAAACCTATCATAATGACATCTATGTCAGCATTATGAATCAATACACTCCGTTACCCTACGCAGAAGCTATTCCTGAACTAAATCGCAGGGTAACTCCCGAAGAGTATTCCCGGGTATTGCTTTTCGCCGAAGCCATCGGAATCGAAGCAGGCTATGTACAGGAGGGGGAAGCCGCTGATGAAAGCTTCATCCCGCCTTTTAATTACGAGGGGCTTTTATAATTTTTCCCCTACTGCGTGAGACAGATTATCACCGTTACAGTTCAATCCGCATCAGATAATAACCATAGTCTCCTGCGTTCGCATTCTCCTCCTTACTTTCAAAGCTTTCAAAGCCGAACATCACAGCTACCTGCTTTTCCCGGTCATAGAAATTTCCCGGAACTCCGACATAATATCTTTCCTCTCCACGGTATTCCATTTTTTTCAAAATGAGATGCTTATAGTTATAATAGCCATGTAGC
>CAYOHU010000197.1:0-3465 GCA_964403845.1 uncultured Acetatifactor sp. | reverse complement strand
ATCAAATACCGTTCCTGCCCCCAGAATCTCACGGAAGGCACCGATTAAGGTAAGGGCAAGAGTGAAGCCAAGTCCCATTCCGATACCGTCAAATAACGAAGGAATCGGAGGATTGGAATACGCATAGCTCTCCGCTCTTCCCAGAATGATACAGTTTACCACGATCAAAGGAATATATACACCCAAAGCGTCATTCAAGGATGGTAAATACGCTTCCAGCAATAACTGCACCACCGTTACAAAGGATGCAATAATCACAATAAAAGCCGGTATCCGCACTCTGTCGGGAATCAATTTTCTCATCGCCGATATCATCAGGTTGCTCAGTGCCAAAACCACTGCCGTAGTAAGTCCCATTCCCAAACCGTTCACAGCGGACGTCGTAACCGCCAAGGTAGGACACATACCAAGCATCAGTACAAAGGTGGGATTTTCTTTTAACAAGCCATTATAAAGTCTTTCTGTCGCTTTATTCATTCGTACCACCTCCGAGTAATTCCATTACCGCCTTCAAACCGCCGTTTACTGCATTGGTTACCGCTTTTGTGGTAACGGTTGCACCGCTGATGGCATCAATTTGATTTTCAGCATTACTTCCTGTTTTCGTATAAGTGAAAGCATCCGTTTGTACCTGTGCAAATTGAGGTACAAGCTCATCCTCTGCTTTCATACCAAGTCCCGGTGTCTCGGAAATTTCCAGAATGGAAACGCCACTCACTATATTGTCTGTTGAAACTCCCACATAGAGTACAAGGTTTCCGCCATAGCCTTCTTTAGAGATACTTTCTACAACATATCCCTGAAGTTCTTTATCCTGCGACACTGCCGCATACACCGTACCGATTTCCACACCATTTTCTGCCAACTCCGCAGCCAATTCTTCACCGGGAGTATATTCCCTTATTTCAAACGACATTCCCAATTCAGAAGACTTTGGAAATACCGCTGCACATGCCTCCTGAACAGCCTTCTCTTCCTGAATACGGATAGGCTCCTCCGTCAATTCGTGTACGAAGCCAAGTACCAGACCTGCAGTGAGGGTAATCGCAAACAAAATGCCGGCTTCCTTCCACATCACATTGACATCTGATTTATTTTTCATGCTTCCACCCTCCTTTTCCCTTGCCAAAAGGAGCAGGCTTAGTTATTTTCTCAATCAGCGGGACAAGTAGGTTTCCCAAAATAATTGCATAGGAAACGCCCTCTGATCCGGGTCCGAAAATACGGAAGATTCCTGTCATAAGACCTAAAAAAATGCCAAACAGATACTGACCCTTTACCGTAATGGGTCTGGTCACATAATCAGTAGCCATAAAAAACGCTCCCAGCATCAATCCGCCGCCAGCCAGCTGCGCGGAGAGATAGGCAGGATCAAATCCATGTCCTCCAAAGATACTGACAAACAATACAAAGGTCACTAAATAGCTTCCGGGAATACGCAAATCGATAATTCCCAACATGATTAGAATACACGCGCCAATCAAAATCGCAAATACGGAGGTCTCGCCAATCGTCCCCCCGGTACGACCGACCAGCATATCCATTACATTTACACTCTCTCCTGCCTTCAACAGAGCCAGCGGTGTCGCTCCCGTATATGCATCACAAACAAAGTCCGTCATCTGTGCCGGAAATGAAATCAACAGAAAACATCTGGCTGCAAGCGCAGGATTCATAAAATTCTGTCCCAGACCTCCAAACAGACATTTCACAATCAGAATGGCAAATATTCCGCCCAAAGCCGCCATCCATAACGGAATACCCACAGGCAGATTCAATGCCAGAAGTAAACCGGTTACCACTGCAGACAAATCTGATATAGTCTGTTTTCTTTTGTAGAGTCCGAAGATAAATTCCGTCAATACGGTACTTGCAATTGTGGTCAATATTACCAGCAATGCTCTTGTACCAAAATTATAAATTCCGAATCCCGTAGCAGGTAAAAGAGCAATCACCACACCGGCCATGATGCCATTCGTGGTCACCTTAGAACGGATATGCGGATTGGATGATACTTTTAATAATTCGCTCACAGTTCCTTCCTCCTACTTCTTTCTCTTTGCAAGCTCCAGCTTACGCATGGATTTGATCTCCTGCGTCAATGGTCGCTTTGCCGGACAGACAAAGCTGCAGCAACCGCATTCACAGCATTCCATACCATCATTTGCAAGGAATGCATCCTCATTAAAATTCTCTGCATAATCTGCGAGGCGGCTGGGAATGATTCTGCCGGGACAAACCTCCACACAGCGTCCGCAATTGATACAGGGACCGGGCTCCATCGCAGATACTTCGTCCTTCTTGAATGCAAGAAGTGCTGTGCTGGTTTTGGTAGTAGGCACATGCAGATCAAACATACCAAAGCCCATCATTGGACCTCCGCAAATGATTTTCTCCGGCTGGGTCTTAAAGCCACCTGCTTCCTCCACAAGCTCATCATAGCTTGTACCAATGCGCACGCGGAAATTGCAGGGATCTGCAATCGCATCACCGGTTACGGTTACAATACGCTCAATCAATGGTTTTCCTTCTGCAACAGCGCGATATACTGCTACCAAAGTATCCACATTGTTCACAATACATCCCACGTCAGCCGGCAGTATAGAAGAATGAATCTGTCTTCCTGTGATTGCATAAATTAATTGTCTTTCCGCTCCCTGCGGGTACTTTGTCTTCAAAACCTTTACAGAAATACGCTTTTCCTCTTTGGTAAGCTGTTTCAGTAAAGCAACACAGTCCGGTTTATTGTCCTCCACCGCAAGAATACCCTGTGCATTCTCAAAAAGCTGCAACACAATCTTCAAGCCGCCAATGAGCTTCTCCGGTTCTTCTAACATTCTGCGATAGTCAGAAGTCAGGTAGGGCTCACACTCTGCACAGTTGGCAATAACATACTCTATCTTCTCCGGTTCCTTCGGTGATAATTTCACATGCGTAGGAAATCCGGCACCACCCATGCCCACAATTCCTGCATTCCTCACAAGACTGATGATTTCTTCTTTTGACAACCTCTCTACAGATTCCGGTGCCTTAAATTCTACACTCTCATACAGTCCGTCGTTTTCAACAACAATACTCAGAACACTGTCACCGGTTACAACTCGTCGCGGTTCCGTCGTTTTGACCGTACCGGATACGGAAGCATACACAGGCGCGGATACAAAGCCATCACTCTCTGCGAGCTTCTGTCCTACAAGTACTCGGTCTCCTTTTGTCACAATGGGCTTTGCCGGTGCACCAATATGCTGTGATAACGGATACACCAAGTCCCCATGGGGAAGCACATCCCGAATTGGCTTGTCCTTTGACAAATCCTTGCCATCGTAAGGGTGAATTCCCCCCGTAAACGTTAACTTTGCCATATCTCTTATGTCCTTTCATTTGTTTTGTAAACTCCTGATACTTATAAATATACTATTTTTTTTTACAAAATACTACAGTATTTTTGACTTTTATGATATGATA
>CAYOHU010000196.1:0-3480 GCA_964403845.1 uncultured Acetatifactor sp. | reverse complement strand
GTTCTCATCTCTCTTCTATCGGTCATCCCATTATCGGCGATAGTAAATATGGTGATCAAAGGCAAAATAAGCTTTTCCGAACAAAGGCTTCCTTACATAATCAGCTTCTGCATGCCTATCGCATTGTCTTTCCCAGGGAAGCAGGGGTTTTACAGCCCTTGAGCGGACAGGAAATCATCGCTCCCTATCCCGGACAGTTTAGACAACTAACGGAAACGCTGTTTGGCTTGAATTGTCCGGTAGCATAATTACGTAATAACAAAAAATGTGGTAATTCTATGTGCAGAATATTTAATATTACGCGCAAAGTACATAATAATAGAGAGGAAAACTGAGAGAATATATGGCTACGTGGAATTCCAGAGGGTTGCGCGGTTCCACTCTGGAGGATATGATCAACAGAACAAACGAAAAATATGCTGAGAGCGGACTGGCACTCATTCAAAAGGTACCGACACCGATTACACCGATCAGAATGGACAAAGAACACAGGCAGATTACGCTTGCGTATTTTGAACAGAAGAGTACCGTGGATTATATCGGTGCCGTTCAAGGGATTCCTGTATGCTTTGATGCAAAAGAATGCGCTGTTGATACTTTTTCATTGCAGAACATACATGAACATCAGGTTGAATTCATGCAAAAATTCGAAGCACAGGGAGGGATTGCTTTTTTTCTGATTTATTATACTCACAAGGATGTTCTTTACTACCTGCCCTTTGAACTGCTGTATTTCTTTTGGAACAGAGCAAAGGAGGGCGGAAGAAAAAGCTTTCGGTACGAGGAATTAAATCCGGCATATATTCTTCCGAAAAAACATGGTGTATTAGTTCCCTATCTGGACATATTACAAAAAGATTTGGAGGATCGGGATACTGACTGACAGGGCATGAGAATGCGTTTATTCAGGAATAAATGATTCATTTTCAAATGATTTATTTATTCCAAAGAATCTCTTGACAGATAGTGTTTCTTTAGTTATACTACTAAATGATTCATCTTGCTAACATGGTAGCACGTTACCTTGCTAAAGTTTTTGATTTATAAACGATATAAAAAGAGGTATTTAAATTATGAGCAAAAAACTATTACATACACCCGAGGGTGTGAGAGATATTTATGGTCGGGAATACGAGCGAAAATTATGTGTGGAAGATAAGATACACACGATTATCAAAAATTACGGATATGAGGATATCCAAACACCCACATTCGAATTCTTTGATGTTTTTTCCAAAGAAATCGGTACAACACCCAGCAAAGAATTATATAAGTTTTTTGATAAGGAAGGCAATACTTTAGTTCTGCGTCCTGATTTCACACCTTCCATAGCGCGCTGTGCTGCAAAATATTTTATGGAAGAACAGGTTCCCATCCGTTTCAGCTATATGGGAAATACCTTTACCAACACCTCTAATCTTCAAGGTAAATTAAAAGAAGTGACACAGATGGGGGCGGAGCTGATTAATGATACGTCTGTAGAAGCAGATGCCGAGATTATCAGTCTGGTAATCGAAGCCTTAAAAAATACCGGTTTAGAGCGTTTTCAGGTAAGTATCGGTGAAGTGGAATATTTCAAGGGAATCTGCGAAGAAGCAGGCTTGGATGAAGAGACAGAGATGGATTTGCGTGCCTGTATATCCGGGAAAAACTATTTTGCCGCTCAGGAATTATTGAATGAGAGAAATGTTGCAGAGCCCTATCACAGTATCTTACTACAGGTAGCGGATATGTTCGGTAATATGACTTCATTGGCTGATGCAAAGGCAATCGTCCATAATCAACGCTCTTTGAAGGCAATTGAACGCCTTGAAAAGCTCTATGAGGTTCTGAAGCTATACGGGGTAGAGAGCTTTGTTGCGTTTGACCTTGGAATGCTCAGCAAGTATAATTATTACACAGGTGTCATTTTCAAAGCATATACATATGGAGTCGGTGACGCAGTTGTCAAAGGCGGAAGATACAATAATCTATTAAAGCAATTTGGAAAGGAAGCTCCCGCAATCGGATTTGTAATTGTGATTGATGATATTCTTGAGGCACTTTCCAGACAGAAGGTTGCAATAGATGCACCCTCTGAAAAAATGACAATTACATACGAGTCCGGCAACAACGAAGATTTCAAAAAGAAATTACAGGAAGTTCAAATGATACGAAAAAGCGGTACTCCTGTAGAATTTCTTCCGAAATTGTAAGCATATTATGAATTAGCGTTAATCTCTTATTGAACAAAGCTTGAATATAGCTTAAAATCAGTTCATACGGAAGTATATAATCTTAATGTTTATTATCATGCGTAATGGCATAGAAAAGGAAAATTATGAGTAATGAAAGATATTTAACCTTTGCATTGGGCAAGGGCAGACTGGCGAATAAAACATTGGAATTATTTGAACAAATTGGAATTACCTGTGAGGAAATGAAGGATAAGAATTCCAGAAAGCTTATTTTTGTGAATGAAGAACTAAAGCTTCGTTTTTTCCTTGCGAAGGGACCGGATGTTCCCACCTACGTTGAATATGGTGCAGCTGATATCGGTGTCGTAGGAAGAGATACCATTTTAGAAGAGAACCGAAATGTTTACGAGGTGCTGGATTTGGGTTTCGGTAAATGCCGTATGTGCGTATGCGGACCGGAGGCTGCGAAGGAGCTTTTACAACATCATGAACGAATTCGTGTTGCAAGCAAATATCCCGGCATAGCCAAGGATTATTTCTACAATAAAAAGCATCAGACGGTAGATATCATCAAACTAAACGGATCAGTGGAATTAGGTCCTTTGGTAGAGTTATCCGATGTGATTGTAGATATTGTAGAAACCGGATCTACCTTACGTGAAAACGGTCTGATGGTATTAGAGGAGGTTTGTCCGTTGTCTGCAAGAATGATTGTAAACCCGGTGAGCATGCAGATGCAGACCGAACGAATCAAAGCTTTGATTACACAAATCCGACAAAAAATATAAAGAGCAGGCATAATGCTTATACTGAATGAGACAGTGTTAGCAGAAAGGTTGGTAACATATGAGAATAGTATCCCTATCAAACGAAACAAAACAAAGTATTCTGAATGATCTGTTAAAAAGAAGTCCCAACAACTATACGGAGTATGAGGACACCGTAAATGAAATTATTGAGAACGTGAAAGCAAACGGAGACCAAGCTGTATTTGAGTATACCTTAAGATATGACAAGTTTGCTTTAACTCCCGAAAACATTAAAGTTACCCGAGAGGAGATTGAAGCTGCCTATCAACAGCTTGATGCAGAATTGATTCAGGTCATCCGGGAATCTGCTGAAAATATCCGTGCTTTTCATAGAAAACAGCTTCGGAACAGCTGGTTTGATTCTAAAGAAGACGGTACCATACTCGGAATGAAAATTACTGCAATTGATAAGGCCGGAGTGTATGTTCCCGGTGGAAAGGCTGCCTATCCCTCCAGCGTATTGATGAATGTAATTCCTGCAAAGGTGGCAGGAG
>CAYOHU010000195.1:0-3562 GCA_964403845.1 uncultured Acetatifactor sp. | reverse complement strand
GCGGAATAAAGCCGTCCAGCCAATAGGGAACTCTCTCCCAGCCTTCCGCAGTTCCGCCCAACCAGGCGCTGTCTCTTACATCCTTCCAAACCTTATCCAGATTGCCGCTCAACCCCTCTGCCTGTATCTGAAGCTGTCTTTTCAACCATCCCTTGGGTTTAATTTCCTTTGAAGTATAGAAATTCCACCTTCTTGCCATACCGTACCTCCCTTAGATTCTCATTTCGGAAAGCCACATCTGTTTTCCTTGCATACATCAAACCACACTTTTTTTAATCCAGCAATGAAATATAAATTAAGTCCAAATGACAAAAAATAAATTCGATTTGCTCAAATTCATTTTAGCCATTTTGAAGCGAACTAATAATCTTTTTCAAAATAAACCCTGCCTTAATTATAGCAAGGCAGGGCTGTTCTCTCAATGACTTTTTGCGGAAAGTTCTTTTGCCTTCATTTCTGTAATACTGAAATTAAAGCTGTTCTCATCTCCAAGATGATAATGTCTTTAATCACAAGACCTTTCTCTGACGCAATAGTTGATAACCCGGCTCATACTGTTACGGCATAAGCCCGTTATAGATTGGATAGATTGAAAACCATCCGACAAAGTCAAAACCCATCAGCTTGAGAACCAACGGCATAACAAGCAGTAACAGGCTGAAAAATAATGCCTGCATATTATTTTTCCTCCACGCAGAGATGCTCAGTGCTCCAAGGCCAACGCAGATGACAGACAGCTGCTGCACCACAATCATTCCCATAATGAAGCAGATTAACGGCATATGGAAAGGAAAGTCAGCAAGTGCGGGGATATTCGTTACCGAGGTCAGCAACCCTGACATCGGAAATACTCTTGTGATTCCAATCGAGCGAAAGCTCCATGGCAGCACTGCCATAACCGCAGCGCAAATGGCGACAAGAACTACTTTCTGCCTGATAATTGCTTTTTTCCCGCAGCGTGTAGCTCCTAGCAGATGCCATGCATTCCGGTTATATTCCATGGAAATGCCGTTGTAAAAGGCGAGCACCATGCAGATTGATAATAAAAGCAGACATATCAGAAAACTGTTATCTGCTTTTCCAAGCAAATAAAGATAGCCTGTATCATATACAAAGCTGCCACCGGTTTGTGCATTGTCGTACTGTGCCAGCACTCGCTCAAACGCAGTATAATAAGAAAGGACAGCTTCCCATTCCTGTTTCATTAGATCGGCGCCGCGGCTGTCAATTTGTCCATCGTCTACCAGCGCATCAATTCGTGCAATCTGCTCTGTCGCTTCCTCAAATCGCAGCTGCTCAGACTGAATCAGTTCTGCTTTTTCATCTGACAGTTCTCCTTCCAGCCGGAGCATGAGTCTTTGATAATACTGTTCCTGCCCTGAAACATGATATTCCTGCGTGATTCCCTGATAAGCAAGCAGCAATGCAAAACACAGGAGAATCAACATTCCACGATTTGCAATCAGTAATTTATACGCTTCATGCCGTAGCAGACATCCGTGCGGTTGAAAGTGAAACGGCAGGGAATATGTTTCCTTTTTTATGGTCAATTGATGGCTTTTCAGAAATGCATTGATACAAACCGCCGCGGCAGCAACACAGCCTACGCCAAGTACAAACCATGAAAGCATCCGCACCGAAAACGGATGCCCCACAATGTTCAAATTCAGGTAATCCCCATAGATAAATTCCGTTCGCATGATTCCCCATAAATTCAGAAATTTCAAAGGTGCATGGACAGTATGGACCGGAATAAACGTATAGGCAATATAACTGATTCCCAGCAATCCAATTCCAACCATATGTGACAAGACCCCTCGGCTGGAAATGATTGCCACCATGATAATTATTGCACCAAATACAAACAGCAGAAATGCCTTTGTAATTGCACTGAAAAGCAGGTATTCCAAAATGGAAATCGGCAATGGGCTTTGGATATATGGTGCAAGAGATTGCAGACTGACTGACAGATTTCCAACCCCTGTACTGACCTGCGCAAACAAAAGATTCGCTCCCAGCATCAGTCCCACAATGGCAGTGCAATGAACCAGCAAGGCTCCCAGCTTTGCGCTGATGGATAAGCCAAGACCATTTTTCGTAGCCCTTATAATATAAAACAAGCCCTTCTCCTTTTCCTCTGTAATCAAACCTCCTGCGAACAAAAATACCGCCAAAAACAGAAGTATATCTGTGATTCTGTTTTCCATCGCAATCACGATCCCCTTATCCACCTGCCAGTTTGTTTTGCTTCCATTGACTGCTGCGTAGTCCTGAGCACTTTTTGTAATATTCCGACTGGAAAAAGAGTCCGTATCTGCATCCCCGAAAACAGAGATTCCGAGCAAAGTATTTTTTGCAGTCACAAGAGAATCCGGATATTCCTGAAAATCAGTCACTTTTTGATATGCGTCAAACAATTCGTTTACCAGAGCTGTTTCCTGAGAAAGAGAGACCGTATAAATCAGATAATCTCCATTTTGGTAAAGATCATAATAGTTTTCAAATTGATCCCTGTTCTCATTCATTTTTTGTCGTGCCAGTTCTGCTTCCATATCACCGCCGTTTGCCTGTAAATTTTGAATACTTTGAACGAGAGCAAGCCCATCCATTTTTTCTTTTAACTTCGTAATATAGATTCCTTTTTCTTCTTCACTCATTCTGCGGACATCTGCCGAGAATACTTTATAAGCGCCAAGCGGAGGTGTTTCATCATCAGGCATATTCACATACCATAATAAAAACAAATTTACGGTCAGCAAAGTACAGACAGATAGAATGAAGCTCCGTTTTCGCCATATCTTCTCTAATTCAAATATAATCAGCCGAATCATGATGTTCTTCCTCTCCAAACAGGTGCATATATACCTGCTCCAAATCCGTCGCATTATCATACTTTGCACACAGTTCTTTTACACTACCCCGGTCAATCACATGACCGTCTTTTAAGAGGATGATTTCTTTTGCAATAGACTGAATATCAGAAACAACATGAGTCGACACCAAAATAATTTTATCCTCGGCGATGTCGTGGATTTTTTCACGCACACGAATCCGTTCTTTGGGATCAAGCCCCGCGGTGGGCTCATCCAGTACTACCAGCTTCGGATCACCGAGAATGGCCTGTGCAATCAGAATTCGCTGTTTCATACCACCGGAATAAGTTCCAACGGGGCGATCAGCCGCTTCACTCAGATTCACATAGCTCAATACGCGTTCGATCTCAATTTGCATATTCTTGCGAGAGATGCCTTTGAGTGTGGCCATATACGATAAGAATCTTCTTCCTGTAAATGTATCATACAAGCCTTGCTGCTGCGGAGCATAACCAAGGACACTTCGATAAGCAGCCCCCAGATGTCGAATTTCCTCGCCATTCCAGAAAACTGTGCCACCGACGGGTTCGATATTTCCTGTGATGATATTCATTAAAGTGGATTTTCCGGCACCATTGGGACCAAGCAACCCATAAATGCCATTTGACAGGGTTAAAGAAACATCCTTTAAGGCTTGCTTTTCTTTATATCGCTTGCATACGTTCTTCAATTCCAACATATTAATAACC
>CAYOHU010000194.1:0-3580 GCA_964403845.1 uncultured Acetatifactor sp. | reverse complement strand
TTTCCGCCGTGAGAGGGCGGCGTCTTAACCGCTTGACCAATCAGCCTTATCAAGTCCGCTCTGCTTCTTCAGCCGCGGCACTTGATAATATTAATATATCTTCTACTAAAATGCAAGCATTTTTTTGAAAAAATTAATTTTTTTTACACTTCGTCCCATTCGACTGTATTATCCTATACAAAATCAAACAAACTAATCTGATTGGACTCCGGAAGCTTACCCAACAATCCCAAGGAATCCATCAGTTCAATCACTGTCTTGGACACCTTGGTGCGCTGCCTAAAATCATCCTTCGACAGAAAAGGACCGTCCTTTGCCGCCTCCACTATTGCGTCTGCTGCCTTCTCTCCTAATCCGTCAATACTGCTCAGGGAGGGCATCAGCTTGCCATCCACAATCTGAAACAATCTGGACTGGGCACGGAAAATATCTATCGGTTCAAACTCAAACCCTCTGGCATACATCTCCTGCACGATACGCATATCACCGAAGGCATCCTTCTCCTTGTTGGACAAGGTGTCGGAACGCTTCTTATAGTCTGCCATAATGCTTTCCAGATGCTTCTGACCCTGACACATAATCTCGTAAGAGAAAGCTTTCGCGCGGATACTGAAAAACGCTCCATAATAGGCAAGGGGATAATAAATCTTGCAATACGCAATCCTCCACGCCATCATGACATACGCCACCGCATGTGCCTTCGGGAACATGTACTTGATCTTCTCACAGGACCATACATACCAGTCCGGTACATTATGAGCCAGCATGTCCTCCTTCCACTCCGGCCATTTATCACTTTTCCCCTTCGCCACGACACCTTTTCTGACCGCTTCCATGATTTTAAAGGATGCGTCTGCCTCCACTCCCATACGAATCAGATATGTCATAATATCGTCACGGGTGCAGATTGCCGTGGAAATTGTTGCCTTTCCTTCCTGAATCAGAGTCTGTGCATTCCCCAGCCACACATCCGTACCATGGGACAAGCCTGCGATACGCACCAAATCTGAGAATGTCTGAGGCTTTACATCCATTACCATCTGCATCGCGAAGTCCGTACCGAACTCCGGAATCCCCAATGCTCCAAGCTTTGTACCCCCAATTTGTTCCGGTGTGATTCCCAATGCCTCCGTATTCTGGAACAAAGACATTACCTTCTTATCATCCAGAGGAATCGTGACGGGATCTATACCCGTCATATCCTGCAGCATACGGATCATGGTGGGATCATCGTGTCCCAGAATGTCCAGCTTAAGCAGGTTGTGATCAATAGAGTGATAATCAAAATGGGTGGTTATGGTATCTGTTGTCATATCGTTGGCAGGGTGCTGTACCGGCGTAAAGGAATTGATATCCTGCCCCAGGGGAAGTACTACGATACCTCCGGGATGCTGTCCTGTACTTCGGCGGATACCCGTACAGCCTGCTGTAATGCGGTTGATTTCACTGGTCCGTTTATGCTTCCCTCTTTCCTCAAAATAGTTCTTAACGTAACCGAAGGCTGTCTTATCTGCCAAAGTACCAATCGTACCTGCCCGGAAGGTCTGACCTGCTCCGAAAATAACCTCTGTATATTTATGAGCCTTGGACTGATATTCCCCCGAAAAGTTCAGGTCGATATCAGGCTCTTTATCTCCTTTAAATCCCAGAAAGGTTTCAAAGGGAATATCAAATCCATCCTTATGTAACAGTTCTCCGCAAACAGGGCAGTCTCTGTCCGGCATATCAATTCCGGCTGAACCCAAATCCGCATAATGCTTCACCTGATCGCTGTCAAAATCCACATAGTGGCACTTGCTGCAATAATAATGGGGAGCTAAAGGATTTACCTCCGTAATTCCCGCCATAGTCGCTACAAAGGAGCTTCCTACGGAGCCACGGGAGCCAACCAGATAACCATCCTCCACTGACTTCCACACCAGCTTCTGTGCAATAATGTACATTACCGCAAAGCCATTGCTGATAATGGAATTCAGCTCCCTCTGCAGTCTTGCCTCCACAATTTCCGGAAGATCGGGACCATAAATCTCATGCGCCCTGTTATAACAGATATCTGTCAGAGTCTTATCGCTGTCTTCAATGACCGGTGCACACTTGTCGGGACGCACCGGTGCAATGGTCTCTATCATGTCCGCTATCATATTTGTGTTCGTGATCACGATTTCTTTGGCCTTTTCACTTCCCAGATACGCAAATTCCTCCAGCATCTCATCTGTAGTGTGCAGGTACAACGGAGCCTGTTCATCGGCATCCGCAAAGCCCTTGCCCGCCATAATGATACGACGGTAAATTTCATCCTCCGGATCCAGAAAATGAACATCGCAGGTGGCCACAACAGGCTTGTGGAACTGTTCTCCCAATGCCACGATTCTACGGTTGATATTCCTGATATCCTCTATGGAATTCACATTTCTTACTTTCTCGGATTCAATCATGAATTTATTGTTGCCGCAGGGCTGAATTTCCAAATAATCGTAGAAATTCACCAGTCTCGCGATCTGCGCATCGGACTGTCCGTCAAGCAACGCCCTATAGAGCTCTCCTGCCTCGCAGGCACTTCCCAGAATTAATCCCTCCCTGTATTTCATCACAAGACTCTTTGGCACCTTGGGTCTCTTATTATAATAAGTAAGATGAGACTCAGATACCAATCTGTAAAGATTGATTCGTCCCATATCATTTTTTGCCAAAATGATCGCATGATAGGAGGGAAGCTTGCGCACGGATTCCACACTGGATGCCCCCAAAGCATTGACCTGTGCAAGTGTTCTGATTCCGTCCTCATTAAGCATCCTGATAAACTTCACGAAAATATGAGCGGTAGCCTCCGCATCATCCACAGCGCGATGATGGTTCTCTAAGGATATTCCCAGCGTCTTAGCCACCGCATCCAGTGTATGCTTTGCCTGATTCGGCAGAAGTACTCTGGCAATGCCCACCGTATCTACATAGGTAAACTCTGTGGGAAGACCCAGTCTGCGGGAATTTTCTATAATAAAGCTCATATCAAAGCTTGCATTGTGAGCCACCATCACGCAGCCCTGACAGAACTCCAGAAATTCCGGCAGCACTACATCAATCATGGCCGCATCCACTACCATATCATCCCGAATTCCCGTCAGCTTCTCTATTTCAAAGGGAATAGGTACATCCGGATTGACAAAGGCAGAATATCTGTCGACGATATCCCCACCGCTTACCTTCACGGCACCTATCTCAATAATCCGGTTATTCACCGGGGAAAAACCGGTGGTCTCGATATCAAACACAACAAAATCTGCCTGCAGCTCCTGTCCCCGGTCTCCGGTCACAATCTCTCTCAAATCATCCACCAAATAGGCTTCCATTCCGTAGATAATCTTAAAAAAGTCCTGCCGATCCGGATTTTCCTCACCGGCTTCCTTTCGCCGCGTCTTCTCCTCCTTCCACAAATCATCCCACACATGATTTGCATCAGTAAATCCCTGTACCACACCGTGGTCTGTGATTGCAATGGCTCGATGCCCCCATTTGTAGGCACGCTTCACAATATCCGTTGCCTCGGAAACACCATCCATATCACTCATCTTTGTATGACAGT
>CAYOHU010000193.1:0-3582 GCA_964403845.1 uncultured Acetatifactor sp. | reverse complement strand
ATACTGGAAGGGGCAAGTCATCGGACGAAGTGCAAGCACCTCCTTATCCTTCTCCTCATCTCCCAACACGAACATACCTTCCTTATAGTGTCCCCAGTGACCGGAAATCTTATACAAATCGCTCTTAGCCATCAGAGGAGTTTTGGTACGGACGTATCCCCATTCGTTGTCCTCCAGATCTTCAATCCATCTCTGCATGGTCTGAATCATCTTTGCACCCTTTGGCATCAACAGGGGAAGTCCCTGTCCGATCACATCAACGGTGGTGAAAAGCTCCATCTCGCGTCCCAGCTTATTGTGGTCACGGTTCTTTACATTTTCCCAATAAGCCAGATATTCCTCAAGCTCCTCCTTCTTATTGAAGGCAGTGCCGTAAATACGCTGCAGCATCGCATTCTCAGACTTACCTCTCCAATAAGCGCCGGAGGATGAGGTTAATTTAAATGCTTTAATTCCCTTTGTACTCATCAGGTGCGGGCCTGCGCACAAATCTACAAAATCCCCCTGACTGTAGAAGGAAATCTCAGCAGCTTCGGGAAGGTCACGAATCAACTCAACCTTGTATGGTTCTCCTTTCTCTTCCATAAACTTGATTGCTTCCTCTCTGGGAAGAGTGAATCTCTCAAGCTTTGCACCCTTCTTAATGATTTTTTTCATCTCCGCTTCAATTGCATCCAGATCCTCTCTGGAAAAAGGAGCGTGGTCGAAGTCATAATAAAAACCGTTGTCAATACTGGGACCAATGGTAATCTTTGCCTCGGGAAACAGCTTCTTCACTGCTTCCGCCATCACATGGCTTGTGGTGTGGCGTATGGTTGCCAGTCCCTCCTTATCATTTGCCGTACAGATGGAAAGCTCACAGTCATGGTCTATGATGGTTCTCAGGTCTACCACCTTACCATCCACCTTACCGCAGCAGGCTGCTCTTGCCAGTCCTTCACTGATATCAAATGCGATATCATACACACTTTTGCTTTCTGCATACTCTTTTACAGAGCCGTCTTTCAATGTGATTTTCATGTCTTTCTCCTTTCCCGGTTCCGATGTTTTTCTCAATCTGCCTTAAACACAACAAAAAGTCCCTTGCAATCATTTCAATTGCAAGGGACGTAAGCTACGCGGTTCCACCCTTGTTGCAGTTCCTGTACCTATATTATAGATGCTTACAGACACAGGCAGGCTGCCACTTCATTTGCTCGTAACGGGAGCCACCGGACTGTATTAAAGTCACTCCGAGATGGTCTTCACATGCCTCCGACAAAACCGCTCACAGCACCCGACACCGCATATCACCACGCGACACTTCCTCATCGGGACGGTTCTCTCTGTTATCTTCCACAGGCTACTCTTCTCTTCATCGTTTTATCATATATTGCTTAGGACTTCTGCAACTATCATAGTACTTTTCAGCCGGATTGTAAAGTAATTTTTACTATTTATCAATCTCGCTTGTAATGTATTCCTCCACTTCATTTTTGGGAATATTGCTCATGTTTCTTAGGGCACTGTTTGTGCATATCGCTCACGACCTCGTGGGCACTGTCGTGCTCCGTAGAGCTATCCTATTTTCTCACAGCCGGCTTCGGAGTCCGGTCCACATAGTAGAGACCCCAATTCCGCTCACAGCTATCCTCTGCCTCCCCCTTCCAGGGTTCGTCAAATGCCTCAAACAGGAATCCGATAATGTGCTCTTCGTTAAACCATTCCGTAACCTCTTTGATATATCTGGTCTGGCTTTCCTCGTTTGCTCTGTCTTTCTTATCGTCTCTCGCTCTGGTAGACCATCCTAGCTCTGTAAAGATCACCTGCTTATCAGGATATAAATCTTTTATCCCAACCAAGTCCCACTTATTAACATTTAATGCCTCATCAATCCCCTTTCCGTTGTGCAGGGGATAGCTGTGTATACCGATAAAGTCCAGCACATCAGCTAAATTCTTCAGATGATACCATTCTCCTGCACCCTCGCAGAAGGTGACGGGCTTATCAACAGCCTTTCGCAAATATTTGGCATGTTCAATCAATCTTTCCACCGGCACAATACGAGCACCCCAGCCGGGTGTGTTTTCATTTCCCACGGATACGGCAAAGATTTCATCCTGATATTCCCTTACCAATGCAATCAGCTTCTCAACCTCCGCATCATTTCTCTTCGCATTTGCCGCAAGCTCCTCCGCCGTTCTCACCCGCTTATCCCACGGGCAATTGGGGTTATTCACCTCCGGTTCATTGTCTACGCCGATGAGACATTGAAGAGGAAGGTTATTTTCTCGAATGATTTCTAATGCTCTTCTCGCATGCTCATTAGGATCATACATTCTGATGTAGCGATATCCGTCTGCCACAAGGATCTCTAAATCCTCTTTAATCTGCTCCTTATCCGGCACTTGTCCTCCCGGACATTGCCCTTCTCTATAACCCGAATAACAAATTGCTTTTCCGTACTCAATCATATTCATCCTTCTGTCCCTCTCTGCTTTCCTATGGTCGTTCACCATTCACTCTTGTTTCCTCAGTATCAATGTACTGCCAAAATTGTTTTTCGCACACAGCGTAAACGCTTTTACCCCTCATTCTGCATACGGCTCAGCTTGGCTGCCTGATCAGCTGCGGTGCAGGCATCAATAATTTCCTGAATATCTCCGTTCATAACCTTATCCAGCTTGTATAGGGTAAGACCGATACGATGATCCGTGACGCGCCCCTGAGGGAAATTGTAGGTACGTATTTTCTCAGAACGATCTCCTGTTCCAATCTGGCTTCTGCGAAGCTCTGCTTCCGCATCATGTCTCTGCTGCTGTTCTATATCGTACAGCTTCGCCTTCAGCAGGGCAAAAGCCTTGGCTTTGTTCTGCAGCTGAGATTTTTCCGTCTGGCTGTACACCACAATTCCGGTAGGATAATGCGTCAGACGAACAGCCGAGTCGGTTGTATTGACACACTGTCCACCGTTTCCGGAGGCACGCATTACGTCGATACGAATATCCTTGTCATCAATCACGATATCGATGTCGTCATCCACCTCAGGCATCACTGCCACACTGATGGTGGATGTATGGATACGACCTCCGCTCTCAGTCTCAGGCACACGCTGTACACGATGCACACCGCTCTCGTACTTCATTTTGGAATATGCACCCTGACCGGTAATCATGAACTGTACTTCCTTCATGCCGCCAATACCGATATCATCCACATTCATTGTTTCCACACGCCAGCGATTGTTCTCTGCATAATGCACATACATACGGTAGATTTCTGCCGCAAACAAAGCAGCTTCATCCCCACCGGCGCCTGCGCGGATTTCCACGATAACATTCTTTTCGTCATTCGGATCCTTGGGAAGAAGGAGAATCTTAAGCTCCTGCTCCAGCTCCTCCACACGCTTTTTGCTGTCGCTTAAGGTCTCTTTAATCATTTCACGCATCTCTTCATCGCCTTCTTCATCCAGCATCAAAAGAGAATCCTCAATATCCTGCTTGCATTTCTTATATTCTTTGTAGGCATTTACGATAGGAGTCAGATCGCTCTGCTCCTTCATCAGCTTACGAAAACGTTCCTGATTGTTGGTTACGGTAGGCT
>CAYOHU010000192.1:0-3590 GCA_964403845.1 uncultured Acetatifactor sp. | reverse complement strand
TTCCTGTATTTTTCCGAACGGATACATTGTACTATAAGTATCCGCTAATTTCCATCTTTTTTCGGTGAATAAATCACAGAAAGCAGGACCATACTATTGACAAGCCCACAATATCAGTTCTGTGATTCTCTGCGATATGGGTATAAAGCTTCAATTTTATCAGTAAGAATGGAGGACATTATGAAAGAATGCAACAACGGAAAAAAAGAAAAAAAGGTGCGTGCAGCCAAACGGCTTCTTGCACTCACATTGGTTCTCGCATATATGTGCGTTGCTACCGGCTGTACCGCCAACAAGGACAACAATAACAATAACAGCAGCATGGCAGGAACCGAAAACCAGACCGAAACCGGGATTACCGGTAACGGTACTGACAATAACGATACCGGTATCCCCGGTACTATCGATACCAATACCACTGATGCCATGGACACCACCAATACTACCGACACTACAAACGGCACCGGCATTACCGACACCACTCCCGAAAATGGTGACGACTCCCTACTGAATGACGCCGGAAACGCTATTAGCGATGTTGTAGATGATGTGGCAGATGGCGTAACCAATGTGACTGACGACCTGATAGGTGATGGCAGCTCCACCAATAACAACACGAATAACAATAGCTCCAACAGCAATAACACCGGCAGTTCTACCACAGCCCGGTAATTCTCGAAGGCTTCAAAAACATACAGGCTTTCCGAAACTTTGTAAATCTGTTGTTTCAGAAAGCCTGTATTATAATCCTGATATATTATCCGATTACATTACTCATATCATACATACCCGGTTCCTTGCCCGTAAGGAATTTTGCTGCCTGTACCGCACCCTTACCAAAGACTGCCTTAGAATAGGCAGTGTGGGAAAAGGTGACAACTTCATCCGAACCGGCGAAAATCACATCATGATCTCCAACAATGGTGCCTCCGCGTACCGCACTGATACCAATCTCTTTTTTGGGTCTCTTCTCTCTTCTCGCACTTCTGTCATATACATATTCATATTCATTATCGAACTCTTCGTTGATAGAGTCTGCCAATGCCAGCGCAGTTCCGCTGGGTGCATCTGCCTTGAGATTGTGATGCTTCTCCACAATCTCCATATCAAAGCCCGCAGTCGCAAGAACTGCTGCCGCTTCCTTCAACAGCTTCATCAGCAGATTGATTCCCAAAGACATATTTGCGGATTTTAAGATTGCAACGCTCTTTGAGCTCTCCTTCACCTTTTGAAGCTGTTCCCCACTCAGTCCTGTTGTACACAGCACGCAGGGAAGTTTTTTCTTCACACAATAATCCAGCATTTTATCCACTGCAGCGGCAGCGGAGAAATCAATCAGACAATCTGCCTCCACACCGCATTCCATGATATCCTTGTATACGGGGTATGGATTGTGTCCGTCATCAATTGCATCAATCCCGGCTACTAATTCCACATCCGGATCTTCTGCTATCAGGTTACTGATTACCTGCCCCATCTTGCCGTTACAGCCATGCATAATCACTCTAACCATATCGTTTCTCCTTTGCAGTCTGAATTATAAGATACCGTATTCCTTCATTGCTTTCTTAAGCCTCTCTACGTTCTTCTCCTCCATCTCTGTCAAAGGCATTCGCAGAGTACCACCGCACAAGCCCTTCAGCTCAACTGCCTTCTTTACCGGGATCGGATTTACCTCACAGAACAATGCATCACATAAGTCTATTGCCTCTAACTGCATCTTGCAGCTTCCTGCCGCATCTCCATCAAAGTACTTCTGACAGATTTCATGAGTTTGTCTCGGTGCAACATTGGAAAGAACGGATATAACACCGCAACCTCCAAGAGAAAGTATCGGTACAATCTGGTCGTCATTACCGGAATAAATATCTACTTTTCCGTCTGCCATTGCCGCCAAATGAGCCACCTGACTGATATTCCCGCTTGCTTCCTTTACAGCCACAATATTTTTCACATCATTGCAGAGACTGACAACCGTCTCGGGAAGGATATTGCAGCCTGTACGACCTGGCACATTATACAGAATAATGGGAATATTTACAGAATCTGCCACCGCCTTAAAATGAGCATACAGACCCTTCTGAGTAGCCTTGTTATAGTAAGGAGTCACCAGCAATAATCCGTCAACGCCATATTTCTCAGCCTCGGTGGACAAATAAATTGCAGTCTCAGTACAATTGGAGCCGGTACCTGCTACAACCGGAATTCTTCCTGCAACCACCTCAACACAATATTTAATTACCTCCAGATGCTCCTCGTGCGTAAGTGTAGATGCTTCTCCTGTCGTACCGCATACAATGATCGCATCAGTACCATTCTCAATCTGGAATTCAATCAACTCCCTAAAACGATCATAATCAACAGCTCCATTGGGTTTCATTGGTGTTACAATTGCAACACCGGCGCCTTTAAAAATAGCCATACTTTCCTCCATTCCGCCTACCTAAGTAGAACAATATACTCACAAGAAGATTGAATCGGATCACCTTTCACGCTATAATGTGACAAGTCCTTTCCTATCAATAAAGTAAAAAAACGCCGACACTATACAGCGCCGGCGATGATATACAAAAGATATCGTCTTGATAGCGCCCCATCTACTGACAAACGGATAACTCTTACTCCGCTCGCTGCCATATGCTCTTCCGCAGCACATAGCACAGATGACAGTCATACGACTATTAATCGCATGCCCAAGATTCGACATACAGGCTGTCTCCTCTTTCGGCGTCTTCCCCTTTCTGCTTTCCTCTTCTGTGCCTGTCACATCAGAAAGCCTACTCTTGAAATACGCAACCTCTATCTCCTTATTTAAATGTATGATAGCATTTTCCAATACTGCTGTCAACGGCTTTATTCCCAAATCTTGAATTTCAGTGTCTCAATTTTAGAGACCTGATCCGCAAGCATACAAATTTCATCCTTCAGCGAAATGCCGGTGAGAATAATATCCGTTTCCTCCCGGCATTCCAGCAGATTCTTAAGCTCCTCTACCGTAATGATCCCTCTCTCTATCAGTCCCAACACCTCGTCGAGTATCAACAGATCACATTCTCAGGTAGACAACACTTTTTTGGCAAAATTAATCCCGTTTTTGATATTCATACACTCTTCCTGCTTTTTCTCCTCAGGAAGCTCTTCAAAATTCTCGTCCGACTTTTCAAAATGAAAAATCTTAATCTCCGGCTCCATCCTTCTCAGGAAATCGGAATTTCCATATCCTTTTCCCTTCAGAAACTGAATGATCACGACACGTTTGCCCTCCACAGCTGCCTGAACGGCTCTTCCGATAGCCGCAGGGGATTTGCCGTGACCATCACCCGCATAAATATGAATCATACCCTTAGCCATACACCACCTCTTGTTTTTCGAAAAGTTAAAGTGTGCCATACACAGCACACTTTAATTGACAATTTTTTGTAAATATATCACATCCCTGAGTTTTTTGCAACTTTTTACTCTTCCTCAGCCATCAGCTCAAGTTTGCTGACGGATACTTCAAAAGCAACTCTTCTTTCAACATTCTCCTCATCCAGCTTCTTCATATACTCGCGGCTCTGAATTCTTCCCCATACCGCACAACGCTCCCC
>CAYOHU010000191.1:0-3625 GCA_964403845.1 uncultured Acetatifactor sp. | reverse complement strand
AGTTAAATAATGAAATTACCGCAAAACGAAATGTCCGTTTTTATGCTTTCTCCTTGGTAAAAGCGGAGGAGGCTGAGTTCCATAATTCCCTTGAGAATCAATTTAAATTTCTGGAGGAACAGGGCTTTGAAACGGTAGAGCATGTCAGGGTAACGGAGGATACCATTCTCGGGGAAATCGAGAATTTTGAACACAGGATTGAGAACTATGACATTCCATCCGACGGACTGGTACTGGCCTATGAAAACATTGCTTACGGACAGTCTCTGGGACGTACTGCGAAATTTCCAAGACATTCCATTGCTTTTAAATGGGCGGACGAACTGAGAGAAACGACTCTTAAGGAGATGGAATGGAGTGCCAGTCGTACAGGACTCATTAATCCGGTTGCCATTTTTGAACCGGTAGAGCTGGAAGGAACTACGGTGAGCAGAGCATCAGTGCATAATGTCAGCATTGTGCGAGGTCTGCAGCTTGGTATTGGTGACAGGATAACGGTCTATAAAGCCAATATGATTATTCCTCAGATTGCTGAGAATCTGACGAGAAGTGATAACCTTGAGATTCCGAGGGTATGTCCGGTATGCGGTCAGCCCACACAAATCAGACAGATAAATGAGGTGCAGTCCCTGTACTGTGTAAATGAACATTGTGCTGCCAAAAGAATTAAGTCGTTTACGCTGTTCGTGAGTCGCGATGCCATGAATATTGACGGCTTGTCCGAGGCAACTCTGGAAAAATTCATTGATAGGGGATTTATTCAGGAGTATGCAGATCTCTTTCATCTGGATCGCTATCGGGAAGAAATCACACAGATGGAGGGGTTTGGCGAGAAATCTTACCAGAACCTGATGGAGAGCATAGAACAGGCCAGAAATACCACCTTGCCGAGATTAATTTACGCGCTTGGCATTGCCAATATCGGTGTCGCTAACGCCAAGATGCTGTGTAAGCATTTTGACTATGATTTGGAACGAATGCGGAATGCTGATGCGGAAACCCTGAACGCAGTGGAAGGGGTAGGGGAAATCATTGCGTCTGCATACGTGTCTTACATGCAGGATGCAGATAATTTGCATAAAATAGAAAAGCTTGTAAAAGAATTACAGATAGAAGTACCTGAGGTGGATGCTGACAGCCAGACGCTGACGGGATTTCAGTTTGTCATTACTGGAAGCTTAAGCCACTTCGAAAACCGAAATGAGTTGAAGGATTTGATAGAAAAGAAGGGGGGAAAGGTCACAGGAAGCGTTACCGGAAAGACAACCTGCCTGATCAACAATGACAGTACCTCCAATTCTGCCAAGAATAAAAAAGCGAAGGAATTACAGATTCCGATTCTGACGGAAGAGGAATTTCTGAAGCAGTATGAGATATCAACCTGAATTACCTATAATAAGAGAAAGTAAGAGGATACAAAAATGCCTATTAAGACGCAAAGTGAGTTGCCGGCAAAGGAAATACTGGAAAATGAAAATATATTTGTAATGGATGAAAACAGGGCGCTGCATCAGGATATCCGTCCTCTGCAGGTATTGATTCTGAATAATATGCCCGTTAAGCAGGATACGGAGCTTCAGCTTCTGCGCGCGTTGTCCAATACACCGTTGCAGATTGACGTGACCTTTATGACAGTGAAAAGCCACGTGTCCGTAAATACCTCTGCCAGTCATTTAAACAAATTCTATATTACGTTGGATGATATCCGTGAGCGCAAGTTTGATGGATTGATCATCACGGGTGCTCCCGTGGAGGATATTTCCTTCGAGGAGGTGGATTACTGGGAGGAAACCTGCGAGATTATGGATTGGGCGGAGACACATGTGACATCAACCATTTACATTTGTTGGGCGGCACAGGCGGCTTTTTATCATTTTTACGGAATTAATAAGGCACAGCTGCCTCATAAGCTGTTTGGTATCTATGAACATAAGGTTTCCAATCGTAAGATACCCTTAGTGAGAGGCTTCGACGATATATTTCTGGCACCTCACAGCAGACATACAGAGACACCGGCAGCGGCGATTCATGCCTGTGAAGAGCTTACGGTTCTGGCGGAATCACCGGTTGCGGGAGTCTTTTTGGCCATTGCAGAAGAAGGAAAAAAGATTTTTGTGAACGGACATCCTGAATATGACAGATATACCCTTCGCAACGAATATGTGCGGGATAAAAACAAGGGGCTGGATATTCAGATTCCGTACAATTATTTTCCGGAAAACAATCCGGAAGCCAAGCCGCTGCTTCAGTGGCGTTCCCACAGCAACAATCTCTACAGCAACTGGCTGAATTATTACGTATACCAGGCAACTCCTTATGAGCTGTAGTGTGCTTCTAATACATCAGTCTTTATTTGAAGGCCATATTAGCAAATGCTAGGATGGCCTTTTACAATATCTGGTCGTCATCGGAAGGGATATATCTTGCTAATTCTTGTAAGTCGCAATGCAGTATTCTGCATAGGTCATTCAACGTTGTAGTATTCAAGGGTTTGTTTTTCCTTAATTTGTCAATTGTAGCACTGGATAAGTGATGTTTGGTAATCAGCGTATACGTTGTTTCGTCTGATTGCTTCAGAGTTTCCCAAAAAGGAGAATAATCAATCAAACCTAGTGCCTCCTTTTCAAAATGTACACTTAATATGATTTTAGTAAGTAATATTTTTCTTGACTATAGTCACTATAGTGACTATAATGTAGAAGAAGTGTTGAACTTATAGATGTTGTGTCAAAAAAAGTCGAATAGACTAGAACTTGTATTACAACGAGGAAAAGAGAAATTAAAATGGGTTATATAGATATACATTCTCACATTTTGCCCTATCTGGATGACGGGGCAAAAAATATGGATGTATCCTTAAAAATGCTTAGGATAGCATGGCAGGAAGGGATTACGCATATTATTGCAACACCTCATTATAAAGCCGGTCGTTATCCGGCAGATGCAGAGAGACTGCGGAATTCCTTAGTCAAAGTGCAGCAGGCTGCGAAGGAGCAAGGAATTCCGATTTTTTTGTATGCAGGGAATGAAGTCTACTATCGCAGTGAGCTTGAAAATAAGTTCCGCTCGGGTAAACTCTGTACCATAAATCAGACGGAGTACGTGCTGATAGAGTTTTCTCCTTTTGATAGCTTCGTCTATATTAGAAATGCGGTGGAGGATATTTTGGGGATGGGCTATGTGCCGATTATAGCACATGTTGAACGATATCAATGCATGTGCAAGGACAAGACCTGTGTAACTGAAATTAAGGCTATGGGTTGCGAAATACAGGTAAACGCCGGAAGCATCGTGGGCGAAGCCGGATGGAGAATCAGACGTTTTACCCATAAGCTGTTAAAGGAAGGTCTCGTAGATTATATCGGCACAGATGCTCATAATACTGACGGACGCAAGCCAGCTATCAAGAAGTGTGCGGCATATCTTTATAAAACATGCAAGCGTTCCTATGCAGATGCTATTCTCTTTACTAACGCGGAAAAACGTCTGTTGGGACAGAGGGAATCATCAGAATTAGATAACCGGTCATTACAGACCGGAAAGAAGAGAGAAACGGGAGATTTAAGATGCGGAATACGAACACAGAAGATGTGATTGAGATTGATTTACAGGAGCTGTTAGGGCT
>CAYOHU010000190.1:0-3627 GCA_964403845.1 uncultured Acetatifactor sp. | reverse complement strand
TACGGTGGTGATATTACCCGTAAGAAGAAGCTTCTGGAGAAACAGAAGGAAGGTAAGAAACGCATGCGCCAGATTGGCAATGTAGAAATACCGCAGAAGGCATTCATGAGTGTCCTGAAGCTGGATGACAAGAAATGAAGATAGAAATTTATTTCCACATTCCTTTTTGTGCAAGAAAGTGCCTCTATTGTGATTTTTTGTCTGCACCTGCGGATGCAGCCACGCAGGATGCCTACATGGAGGCACTTTTGCGTGAAGCTACCGAACGCTCTAGGGAATATAAAGAGTATACGGTAGATACCGTGTTTATCGGAGGAGGAACGCCTTCTGTGGTGGACGCTGTGTGGATAGAACGGCTGATGGAAGCGGTTCGCGGAAATTTCGCGTTGGCGGAGAATGCAGAGGTTACCATGGAGGTGAATCCGGGAACTGTGGATCAACAGAAGCTGGAGCGCTATTGGGGCGCAGGGATCAACCGCTTGAGTATCGGTCTGCAGTCGGCGGATAATGAGGAATTAAGTCAGCTTGGCAGGATTCATACCTGGGAGGATTTTGCAGAAACCTATCGCCTTGCCGGAAGGGTCGGCTTCACCAATCTTAATGTGGATATTATGAGTGCTCTGCCGGGACAAAGCTTGGCATCCTACAGAAATACCCTGAAAAAGGTGCTGGATTTGAAACCGCAGCCAAAGCACATTTCGGCCTATAGTCTGATTGTGGAGGAGGGAACACCCTTTGCAGGGCTTCATGAAAAAGGGCTGCTGAACCTGCCTGACGAAGAGTGCGAGAGAAGGATGTATGAGCTGACCGCAGAAATACTTGGACACCATGGCTACGCACGGTATGAAATCTCCAATTACGCAAAGGAGGGGTATGAATGCCGGCACAATTGCGGGTATTGGCGGAGAGTGGAGTATGTGGGCTTTGGAATCGGTGCGGCTTCCCTTGTAAGAAATGAGAGGTTTCAGAATCAAAGTGACTTAGGGGTTTATTTGGAGAATCCGCTTGGCTGCCGCAGTGAGCAGCAGGTGCTTAGTCTTAAGGAGCAGATGGAGGAATTTATGTTTTTGGGACTTCGGATGACGCAGGGGATTCAGGAACAGGAATTTCGGGAGAACTTTGGAAAGTGGCCGAACGAGGTGTATGGTTCCGTTATTGACAGAAACCTGAAGGACGGGCTCTTACAATATAGGGCGGATGAAGGGAGACTTGCCCTTACGGAGAGGGGAATGGATCTTAGCAATTATGTGATGGCTCAGTTTTTATTGGATTAGGATATACAGGCACTTGTGGAGGAATTTTAACATAGACTATTGTTAAGAGAAATCCACGGAGAATATTTTGAAAACTTTTCAACAACCCCTATCCTCCGAAGAGGAAGCGAAATATATCCGTTTGTTAAAGGAGGGTACAGCTGCCCAGGCAAAGCAGGCGAAGGAGATTCTGATAGAAAGAAATCTGCGTCTTGTGGCTCATATTGCCAAAAAATACCAAAACGTGGATGAAGACATGGAAGAACTGATTTCTATCGGCTGTATCGGTCTGATAAAAGCGGTGGACACCTTTGACGCCGGGAAAGGTCGTCTGGCCACATACGCCTGCCGTTGCATAGATAATGAACTGCTGATGCTGCTTCGGAGTAAAAAGAAAAGTGCAAAAGAAGTCTCACTTTTTGAGCCTATCGGACAGGACAAAGAGGGCAATGAGATTCATCTGATGGATGTGATAGAGCAGCAACAGCCGGATATCATCGAGGAAATGGAATTTCATAACAGAAAGGAAAAATTAGTTCGATTGATGGAGCAGTGTCTGACGGAGCGCGAAAAAGAAATCGTAGTTCTGCGGTACGGCTTAAACGGAGCAGAGGAAACCACACAGAATGAAATCGGAAATAATTTGGGGATTTCCCGCAGTTATGTATCAAGAATAGAGAAAAAAGCCTTGCAGAAGCTTCGGGATGGATTTGAAGCAGAAGGCTTGTCATTTCGTCATGGATAAGTTATAATTTACAGGAGGGGCAGAGTGTAGCGCTCTGCCTGTTTTTTAATTTATGAATTGGAGATAACACCGTATGCAGTTTATCAAAACCGAGGATTTAAAAATAGGGATGCGTCTCGCACGTCCTATCTATAGCAAGAAGGGCGTACTTTTATTTGAACGCAATTCTAAGCTTTCTGCCGTTGCCATTGATAGTGTGCGTAATTTCGGATTGTTGGGTATTTATATTTTGGAGCCTGCAGAGCCCCTGCCGCCAATGACAGAGGAGGATATGGAATTTGAACGTTTTCAGACCAAATGTATTTTTTCCATTCAGGACGAGATTGACAATATTCTTAATGGCAGACATAACAGAATTCAGATGCTTGCGGATCTGATCATTAAGAATTTCGGACATTTGGATGGAAAGATTAATTTCTATCAAAATCTGCGCAGCAGAGAGGATTATGTTTACAGACACTCTCTTAATGTGGCGATCCTTTGCACGATGATTACTCATGCGTTAAATCTTCGACGTGATGAACAGCTTCAGACGGTTACGGGAGCTATTGTACATGATATAGCCAAGATACAGCTGGGCGGAGATATTATTTACCGTGATGATCTGGATGAGGATGAAGCGTTTCAGATTTATAATGCGCAGTTGGAGTCTGCTACCTTGATAGAGGATGCATTTGCTCCGAATGGTGCCGGAATCAGGCGTGTATGCATCCAGTCTGCCAAAAAATTGATGGAGAGGGAGTCTGTTGCACTCAATAAACTTGTAATCGGTGCCAGAATTCTGCTTGTGGCAAACCGGTATGATGAGCTTACCTCCATGAGCATCGGGGGAGAGACAAAGTCAGAGGTTGCAGCGTTACAGGAGCTTTTGAACAACCCTGAAATCTACGAACCACAGGTGGTGGACGCATTGATTCGAACCATCAATATTCTGTTTCCCGGAGTCAGTGTGGAGCTGAATACAGGGGAGAAGGCTTTGGTGCTTGCGGAGAATCCGGAAAATATCCTGCGACCTACGGTGCTGTGCTTTCGGGATAACAGTGTGGTGGATTTGTCATTGAAATTCAACAATGACCTTAGGATCGTTGATATTATGAAGACCTTGGATAACAGATATATTATGGATATAGAAGCTTTAAAGGCAGCAGGATATCATGCATAGGGGGAAAAGGAAATGCCTACGATTGAAGAGATACTAAGAGCGGCGAAGGAGGCTGGTGCCAGTGATGTACATTTGACAGTCGGAATTCCGCCGAAGATGAGAGTCAACGGGAACCTGATTACGATGGATTATCCCAAAATGCTTCCGCCGGATACTTTGGATGTGTTGCTCAGCATTATGTCCGAGGGGCAGAGGGAGCGTTTTGAGGATAGAGGAGAATACGATATGTCATTTTCCATTCCGAATTGCGGACGATACCGCGTGAATGCGTACAAGCAGAGAGGTTCAGTGGCAATGGCGTTCCGACTGGTAGGTACCAAGGTTCCGTCGCCGGAGGAGCTGGGAGTGCCGGAGTCCGTGATTGAACTCTATCAGCGTAAGCGCGGACTGATTCTGGTGACAGGACCTACGGGAAGCGGAAAGTCTACTACACTTGCTGCTATCATCGATAAGATTAATAATAATAG
>CAYOHU010000189.1:0-3635 GCA_964403845.1 uncultured Acetatifactor sp. | reverse complement strand
TCCTATGTGTCTAAGAAAGCGGCTGAGGTTCTCGGAAAAAAATATGAGGATTTGAAGATCATTGTGTGTCATCTGGGGAATGGTGCCAGTGTTTCGGCAATCAAAAACGGAAGGTGTGTAGATACTTCCATGGGACTTACGCCGTTAGAGGGCTTGATTATGGGAACCCGTTCCGGCGATATAGATCCTGCAATTGTAGAATTTCTGGCACATAAAGAGGGCAAGACTCTGGAAGAGATAATGATTATTCTCAATAAGAAATCCGGCCTATTAGGAATGTCAGGGAATCTCTCCTCTGATTTCAGGGATATTGAAGATGGTTATTTTGCAGGCAACCCGGCAGCTGTTCGAGCTATGAAGGGGTTTTGCTACCGCGTAGCAAAATATATAGGTGCTTATGTTGCAGCGTTGAATGGTGCAGATGTGATTTGCTTCACGGCAGGCGTTGGAGAAAACTGCGCAATCCTTCGCACATTGGTGTGTGAGTATCTCGGATATCTGGGAATTACGCTGGATGAAGAGGCAAATCATAAACGTGGAGAGGATATTGCCATCACGACTCCCGACAGCAGGATTACGGTTATGGTAATTCCCACCAATGAGGAACTTGCCATTGCCAGAGAGACTGCAAGATTGGTGAAATAGTATTGTTGTGTATAGGCATCGGAGAATTGGGTGCGAATATTACATCAGTGGTTGCAATCGAAAGGAAGCATAAAATTAGAATGTAAGAAAAAAATATAAATTTGCGGGTATGGATAATGGGAATACGGTTTGAATACGGTTCTATAAAGAACTTGACAAATTTATATAAAAGAAGTAGTATGGATAAGATTAATATTGCGGAACACAAACTGTTGATGTGGAGATAAAGACAGTATGTGAACTTACAGATTATCCCGTCCTTGACAGAAGAAGGATTCTGTCAGGGGCGTTTTTTTAAAAGAGGATTCGTATCACAATTCTTGAGTTTCGCAATTGCCTAAAATAGTGTGCAAGGAGAGGAAAGATCACGATGAGTAAAGGACGCTATGGAATCCACGGAGGACAGTACATTTCCGAAGCATTAATGGATGAGCTTGGTCGTTTGGAAAAGGCATATGAATTTTATAAAAATGACTATGATTTTAACGCAGAGCTTAATGGACTGTTAAAGGAATATGCTGGCAGACCTTCTCTGTTATATTATGCGAAAAAAATGACTCAGGATTTGGGAGGAGCAAAGATCTACTTAAAACGCGAGGATTTGAATCACACAGGTTCTCACAAAATCAATAATGTGTTGGGACAGGCTCTTCTTGCAAAGAAAATGGGAAAGACCCGTCTGATTGCTGAGACCGGTGCGGGACAGCATGGTGTGGCAACTGCTACGGCAGCAGCACTTCTGGGAATGGAATGTGAAGTGTTTATGGGAAAAGAGGATACGGACAGACAGGCGCTGAATGTATATCGCATGGAACTTTTGGGCGCCAAGGTGCACGCCGTTACCAGTGGAACGCAGACCTTGAAGGATGCTGTCAATGAAGCGATGGGTGAGTGGAGCAAACGTTTATCCGATACTCATTATTGCCTCGGCTCGGTAATGGGACCACATCCCTTTCCTATGATCGTGCGTGATTTTCAGAGCATAATCGGTAAGGAGGCAAGGGAGCAGATATTAGAGATAGAAGGTAGGCTTCCGGCGGCTGTGGTAGCCTGTGTGGGCGGCGGAAGTAACGCCATGGGAGCATTTTACAACTTCATAGAGGATGAGGGCGTAGAGCTGATCGGGTGTGAGGCTGCGGGACGCGGTGTGGATACAGAGCTTCATGCAGCTACTATTGCAAAAGGAAGTGTCGGTATTTTTCATGGTATGAAATCTTACTTTTGCCAGAATGAATATGGTCAGATTGCACCGGTTTATTCTATTTCCGCCGGGCTTGATTATCCGGGAATCGGACCTGAGCATGCGTATCTGCATGATATCGGAAGAGCGCAGTATGTACCGGTTACCGATGATGAGGCGGTGGATGCATTTGAATATCTTTCCAGAACGGAAGGCATTATCCCGGCCATTGAGAGCTCACATGCTATTGCACATGTAAAGAAAATTGCTAAGAATTACAGCCCGGAGCAAAGTATTATTGTATGTGTGTCCGGACGTGGTGACAAGGATGTGGCAGCGATTGCAAGATACAGGGGGGTAGAGATTCATGACTAATACAATCGATAAAGTATTTCACAATCCAAAAGGAAAAGCCTTCATTGGATTTTTGACAGCAGGAGACCCTTGTGCTGATGCAACGATAGAATATGTGCTGGAATTGGAGAGAGCCGGAGCAGATCTGATAGAGCTGGGAATCCCCTTTTCGGATCCTACGGCAGAAGGTACTGTAATTCAGGAGGCAAATATCAGAGCACTCAGTGCAGGAATGACCACGGATGGTGTTTTTGATATTGTTGCCAGAATCAGAAAAATCTCACAAATCCCGATTGTACTGGTTACCTACGCGAATCCGGTATTCCATTACGGATACCGGCGATTCTTTGCAAAATGTCAGGAACTGGGAGTGTATGGCATCAAGATTCAGGATATCCCTTATGAGGAGAAGCAGGAGGTAGTGATACCCGCAAAAGAGTACAACGTAACCGTGATTTCTTATGTGGCAACCTTCGAGAAGGAGCGATTACAGATGATAGCAGGGGATGCAGAAGGCTATTTGTATATGATGACTCCGATTGAGAGAGAAGACCGGGAAATGGATCATGCCTTTTCTTCTATTGTAAGCAGTATCAGGGAGGTGACAGACATTCCCTGTGTGGCAGTGTGCGGTGTGTGCACTCCGGAGGAAGCACAACGTATGGCAGCTTTGGCAGATGGGATTATTGTGGATACTGCTCTTGTAGGAATTATTGAGGAATATGGCAGGAATGCTGCATCCTACCTATATGACTGCGTGAAATGCATGAAGGATGTAATTTAAGATAAAATCTTCTAAGAAAAATTTGTAAAAACAATTGTTGACAAACAACAACAGCAAATGTATAATAAACCAGTGTGTGAAATTAACCGTTGTAGATTTGTTTCTACACAACAGATTGCATAGGAGTCGCTATGTTAGTAGATTTATCTGATGTTTTAACATCTGAAGGCAGGGTGAAAAATATCACTGCACCTCTTGAAATGGAAGCTTTTACAAGTAGACTCGGAGTTTTTTCTGTAATGGAAAAGTCCGATGTGGCTTTTACCTTTACCAATATCGGTGTGAACAAGGCTAAGGTAGAAGGCTGTGTGAAGCTTAAGTTTCTTACAGAATGTGACAGATGCCTTTCGGAAGTGACAACAGTATTGGATTTAGAATTCGAGAGAGTTGTAACCGCTCCCGGTGTTACGACAGATGATGAGGATGAGTGTTCTGACTATATGGAAGGATATCAGCTGAATGTGGAGACTTTTGTGTACAATGAAATTCTGATAAACTGGCCGGTCAAGATTCTGTGTAAAGATGACTGCAGGGGCGTATGTCCCAAATGTGGACAGAATCTGAATGTGAGGGAGTGTGGTTGCGATACTTTCGTTCCTGACCCACGTATGGCAGTATTAAAAGATATCTTCAACGCGAATAAGGAGGTGTAACGATGTCTATTTGTCCTAA
>CAYOHU010000188.1:0-3650 GCA_964403845.1 uncultured Acetatifactor sp. | reverse complement strand
AATAAAAGTCAATACAAAATTAGCACTCATTTCACATGAGTGCTAATAACTGTCCGAAAATGCCCTATTTACGGGCGTTTTCGCAATTCTAAAATTTTTATAAAGCTAACTTCTTTCGTTTTTCCACTTTGATTAGGGAATACATCCAACATCACACCAACAAACATTTCTTTTCCTGAAATATGACATTCCTTCTCCATTCCGGTTACACCATCCTGCAGAAGTAACCTTCACGGTAAAATCAAGCCATTTCGTATGCAGTGCGGACAAAATCAATGAAACAGACCCGTGAAGGAACTAATCTTTTTTCCAAATTCTTCCAATGCCTTAACCGTATTATTCAAATTTTCCACTGCCTCTGAAAGCTCCTCAGCATCAAGCTCCTCCACAATTTCATTCATTGCATCAATATCCAATTTTGACAGCTCACTCACTATCGGTTTTGTATCCTCCAGCAGCTGAAATATGGGCTTTATCTGTCCGTAACAGAAAATCCCTCCCGCCAGTAAAGCTCCTGTCAGAAGCGACGAAATCACACACATAATTCTGGTAGTGCGAAGTTCCCTGCTAAGCTTCTTTAAATTTACATCCGATATCTGATTGTCCATTTCCTCTCCCGCCTCTCTCACTTATTTATTCACTCCGAAATACTTCTCATACACATCAAAGAAATTGGATGTTCCCACATTGCTGTCATGAATCAGTGTGATTGTATTCCATACCTCCTGATTCAGTTTCCGCGCCAGAGTATCTACAAAAGCATCGTATTCCTGACCAAACGCCTCTTCCCTTCTCTCTTCCACAATTTCCAGCTTGTTGGCGTCCGTCTCCTCACGGTTGAAGGTATTGATGCATTTTATAATATGATAGCCGGCCTCACTCTCTACTACTCCGCTGATTTCATCAGTTCCCAGCTGAAAAGAAGCTTCCTCAAAGGCTGCATCCATCTCTCCCTTACCAAAGGAATAGCTGATTGTCGAATCATCGCTGTACTGAGCTGCCAGCTCTGCGAAATCATGTTCTCCGCTGACAGCCTGCTCTCTGATTTCCATGATTTCATTATATGCTTCCTTCTTATCCTCCTCAGAATAAGGCATCACATTGCCGTTGCCGTCAGACATCACCGTCCGGATTAAAATATGCTGAACAGTAATGGTTCTGGCCTCATCATCACTGATCTCCGGATTGATATCCTGAATAATCTGTTGATAAACCTTATCTGCCATGACATACTCCCGATAGAGCTTCTCTATCATCTCTAAGGTCACTCCCATGTACTCCACTTCGATTTCATTCAGAGAGCGGAAATATTCTTCCGCGGCGCTTTTTATCAGGGTCTCATCCGTCTCATCCGGAGTCACTCCCTTTTCCTCTGCAAGCAGATACATCGTCTTAATCTGGGCAATCTTTGCCAAAACTGTCTCCTTTACATTTTCTTCCAGAGTCACACCGTCCAAGGTGGTGTTCCAGATTTCAGCACCGTATACATTTTCATACTGATTCTGCATAGTAGTCAGATATACCATTAATTCCGCTTTCGAACATGATTCATTATCAATTCGAAATACTTCGTCCTTGCCAAAACCGGTGGTAAAAACCACCTTTGTATCATTTCCGTCACCACCACAGGCGGTGAATCCCATTATTGTAAATGCAGCCGTCAATCCCGCTGCCAGAATCCGTTTCCATAACCTCATATTACTATACAACCATACCTTTCTTTGAGAGTAGATACTCTACCATATCCCGCTTCCCATGTACGCGATTCCGAAGCACAACTTCTCGCTTCCGTTTTCACTTCCCTTTTACCACACCATTATCAGGACAATTATAACATATCACTTACGAGAATGAATAGAAAGAAATGTATAAAAAATCCCCATGAACGCATCTTTGCCCATGGGGATTCTTATATCTCTTATACCAACGCATCCGTCTTTCATTTGCCGGACTTACTATCTGTCATTTATCCCGGTTAACAGGAAAACGTTGCACAGGAATGATTACTGAATTACATGTATCCAGCCTTCGGGAGCCTCAATTCTGCCCATCTGAATACCGGTCAGAGTCTCATACAGCTTCTTTGTAACAGGTCCCATCTCCGACATACCACTGGGAAGACAGATTTCCTTGCCGTGATCTACAATCTTTCCAACAGGAGAGATAACTGCTGCAGTACCACAAAGACCACACTCAGCCATATCCTTAAGCTCGTCCAGATATACCTCTCTCTCTTCCGCCTCCAGACCCAGATACTCTTTTGCAACATAAATCAAGGAACGACGTGTAATGGAAGGAAGAATGCTGTCAGACTTAGGAGTGACTACCTTTCCATCCTTGGTAACAAACAGGAAGTTCGCACCACCGGTCTCTTCAACCTTAGTTCTGGTTCCGGGATCAAGGTACATATTCTCATCATATCCCTCTTCATGAGCGGAAACAATTGCATGTAAACTCATAGCATAGTTCAAGCCTGCTTTAATGTGGCCGGTTCCATGAGGTGCTGCACGGTCAAAATCGCTGACACGAATGGTCAGGGGCTTTGCACCACCCTTGAAATACGGACCTACTGGGGTACAGAAAACACGGAACTGATATTCACTGGCCGGCTTAACACCGATAACAGGATTACTACCGAACATATAAGGACGCAAATACAACGTAGCTCCGCTTCCGTAAGGAGGCACATAGGCTGTATTGGCTGCCACCACTCTGGTAACTGCATCAATAAAACGGTCTTTGGGGAATACCGGCATTTCCAGTCTCTCTGCTGAAGCCATCATACGCTCAGCATTCAGATCCGGACGGAACGTAACAATATGCCCGTCATCCGTGGTATACGCCTTCAAGCCCTCAAACACGGTCTGTGCATACTGCAAAACACCTGCACACTCATTCAATACAATATTAGCATCCGCGGTAATCACTCCGTCATCCCACGCGCCGTCTTTAAAATTGGATACATATCTTGCATCTGTCTGTACATATCCAAAGCCCAAATTACTCCAATCGATATTTTTCTTTTCCATCGGTATTTCCTTCTTTCTTGGATTCTCAATTACCTTTTCCATTATTATACTTTTCCGTATAAAAGTCAATATCTGCCAAAGGACGAATTGTCATTTCTTCCTCTCATACTTCAGAAACTGATACGGAATATCAAAGTATGTCTGTTCGTCGCTTTCTGCCGTAATCTCCCACTCACCGGATTGTTCCAGATTCGGGAAATACGCATCCGCCTCGTACTCATGGTCTATTTTTGTGATATGTGCCACATCACAGAAGGGAAGCATCTGACGGTACACACTGTCGCCACCGATAATGTAAATATCCTCATCCCGGTAGTTCTTTAATTCCTCCAGCAATTCCTCTACAGAATGTACGACAATCGCATCCTTCACCTTATAATTCCGGTCCTTGGAGAGAATGATATTGGTACGGTTTTTCAAAGGCAGACCCTGTGGAAAGGTCTCCAGGGTTTTACGTCCCAGCACAACTACCTTACCCGTAGTTTCCTCTCTAAAATGCTTATGGTCGTTGGGGATACGGATCAGAAGCTCATTCTTGTTACCGATTGCCCAATTATTGTCTACAGCTACTATCACATTCATGCTTTACGTTTCCTTTCTATTAACAGTACAGTTAGGTAA
>CAYOHU010000187.1:0-3723 GCA_964403845.1 uncultured Acetatifactor sp. | reverse complement strand
ATATCCGTCAGCACTCCTGCCACCTCTCTGTACGGCATGGAATAACGCTGGGACAAATAACGCATACTGGCTCCCATTTCTCCGTCCGGACCACCATATTGGGAAATAATAACCTGTGCAAGCTTCGCATTAGGCTCTTTAATGTTTACAGGATACTGCAATCTTTTTTCATAACTCCACATTTATCTGCATCCTCCTTCCCACGGCAGTGGCGCCATTCCCCATCTCCATTCTTTTGTGCTTTCCGCCATATCTTTAGTTAGCGGATAATATTTCGTAGAAAATTCTCTCTCCATACGATTTTTGATACGATTATAATGGTTGAAATGCTCCATTGCATTTCTGTCATAAGGGTGCGTATCCAGATAAAGCATCAGGTCTACTAATACGAAATCCACAATACTGATATCCTTCAGCATCTGCTCCTCATTACTCATTTCACACATCTCCTTCCCGTAAAAGGCTTATTCAATTCCGGGAAAATAGTTCCGGCATGAAATGCTTTCTCTAAGTCCTCATACATTTTGTCAAAATTCTGCCAGGGAACATATGCCATTGCAATCGGGAAATTATCATTCCGTTCATCAAAAAAATACTCCTGCATACAGTTCTCCTTTCCTACATCCTTTTTTTATTAATAGTATTTTATGATGCAGCGGTATTTCTGTGATTAGTAGCTTTGCCTATTTCGTTTTATTCCTTTTTCAGATTCTCGTTCGGAACAAGCGTTCCTTAAGTTTTTTTGCGTTGAACGGAATAAGGGGATATAAATAACCTGTATGGGACACCGTTCTGTTACATGCTATGGACAAAATAGTTATCACGATTCCCAATCCATACCCCCATATTCCCAAAAACTGTGTCAGCAGTAAGGTAATTATCCGCATAAATTTCAATGCATATCCCAACTCATAATTTGATTGTGTATAATTGGCGATTGCCACAAATGCCATATAGAGCATGACTTCTGAAGAAAACCATCCGCTGTTAACCGAAAATTCGCCCAAAACCAATGCTGCCATAACGCTTAACGGTGTACTCAACATACTTGGTGTATTCACCGAAGCAAGCTTCAGACCATCTATCGCCAGTTCCAAAATTAAAAACTGCAGAATCAGCGGAACATTTGCCTCCTCCTTCAGCAAAATAAAATCAAAGCCCTTGGGTATAAGCCCCGGTTCATTCATTAACAGTAAGAAGGTGGGGGTAATGATATAAGTCAATATAGCAATTATAAATCTGGCAAGCCGTAAATAAGTGCCTGTAATTGGCGGAAAATAATAATCATCCGCTTCGTCAACTACATCAAAAATTGTAGTAGGCATAATGATTGCCGAGGGAGCATTGTCTACCAAAATAACAATGTTCCCTTCCAGCACCTGTGCTGCTGCAGAATCCGGTCTTTCCGTATACTTAAATTTAGGGAATGGATTATACCATTTTCTTTTATAAATGCATTCCACCAGGCTTTCCTGATTCATAGTAAGAGCATCCACCTGTATATTTTGAATTTTACGAAGGATTTCACTCAGGAAATCACAATTCACTCTGTTTTCCATATAGCATACAACAATATCTGTTTTAGAGCTTTCACCAACACTCATGATTTCCATTCGCAAATCCGTACTGCGAATTCTTCTTCGAATCAACGCTGTATTTAAAATCAACGTCTCCACAAACCCATCCTTCGAACCGCGAAGCGCCTTGTCCTTTTCCGGCTCCTCCACGTTTCTGGCGGGATAGGTGCGAGAATCTATCATTAAAACCTTTGTATAGCTATCAATAAAGAGCAGAAACATACCGGACAGCAAAGCCGTTACAAGAGTATCCCATTTATCCGAGGTTTCTACTTCTACATAAGGCACATCAAATTTTGTCAAATCATTCTTGTTCTCCGGCAATCTGTCCGGTGTCATATCCATGAAATACTGTAGGATCTTCTGCAACAATTCATCCTTACAAAAGCCATCAACAAAATACATACAGGCATCCTGACCTCCTACCTGTATCATCCGATGAACAATATCAAAATTCTTTTCTACCGCAAGGATACAATTAAAATATTGCATATCCTTTTGTAATACACCTGATATTTTCAAAATAAAAAACTCCCTTCCCAATCAAACTACTTTTAGCAATAGTTTCACCGAAAAGGGATTAGAATATGCTCTGTTTATTATTTTGTGGTACTGCCAAATCCGCCGTTGCGTATCCCTTCTGCATCATCATCCACCGTGATGCCATACTCAAGGAAAATTCCCTGTACCATACCGCTTCCTGCTGCAATATCAACAGTCTTACCTTCATTGGAATCATTGGTCAGCTTGATGAAAATATGTCCTTCATTATCAGAATAGAAATAGTCACTATCGATAATTCCCACCGTATTATTCATCTGTAATCGGAATTTAAATCCAAGACCACTTCTGGGATATATTTTTAACACCCACTCTTCATCCATTTTTGCACGGATACCGGTAGGCACCTTGATGGTTGCACCGGGTGGAAGCGAGAAGGCAAACGGTGCATAAAAATCATAGCCAGCACTTCCTTTGGTTGCACGCTTCGGTAGCTCCAGAGATTGGTACATATCCATGATATCCGCATCCGTATACTGAGGGAATTCCTCCTTCATTGCCTGTAAAAAATTATCCGGGCTTACTTTAAAAAATTGTGCTATGCGTTTCATCTCGTTGTTATTCCTTATCCTATTTTATGACAGACACTTATGTCTATGGGGTTGTTTTATGCGTAATCTCCGCAGTGAAGCACGGGAATCGTTGGATTCTCCTGTGCCAGCGTCCGTTTCACGTCAATGACTCTCTGATTGGAACTCCCCTTCCACAGCAGCTTTACATCTCGTTCTTCAATATGGAATTCACCATCAACAAGCACATCTATGTACTGCATCATTGGGTAATCGTAAATATCCTCCCAGGAATCTCCCGTATACATCCAGATTGTCTTATTTGGATATTTCTCTTTGATTTCTGCCATAAGTCCTCTTACATCCAGCCGATTATTTGGATGCAACGGATCACCGCCTGAAAAAGTAACTCCGGAAATATAAGATTTATCAAGCTGCTGGAATATTTCTTGTTTTGCCGCATCATCAAATAAAAGACCTCCGTCCGGATCCCATGTTATGGGATTCTGACATTCCTTGCAGCAATGATTACATCCCGCAACCCACAGTACTACCCTCAGACCATCTCCGTTCAACATATCATCCTTGGTTATATTGTGATATCTCATTCTCTTTCACACATTTTGTACGCAATAATCATGAATTACCATGATGTACATTCGTCCAAGGCACGCCTCATCCTGCAAGCATATAATGCGTAACCCTGACACGCTGTTATCACATACTTTTCCTTTCCGCAATCTCTGCCATTTTTGCATCATTCAATCTGGTTTGCCCATGCACACGGGAATAGGACAAATAGCCATTCATACGATCAATCTTGGTTAGATTACGGCTACCGCATTTCGGACACACATCCATCTCTAATTCCTGATGTCCGCAGTCATCACAGTACGCCAAAGAAAGATTTACCCCCTCATAGAATCCCATATCCATTGCTCTGCGAATTAAGGTTTTAATTGCATCTACATTGTAATCAATGGGATATTTTACATACTGAATCTTACCGCCGTTACTTAAATCCCAAAATCTATTTTCAAGATCCTGCTTCTGAATCGGTGTAATATCCTCGGATA
>CAYOHU010000186.1:0-3745 GCA_964403845.1 uncultured Acetatifactor sp. | reverse complement strand
GATGACAACTATAAATCAGTAGCTTATGCAATTGAAGGGATGAGTAAATGAGCCCAATTATAAAAAGAAAAGGGGAGAGATTTACTTTGCCGAGTAAATACCTCCTTTTTATTTTAACTTTCCTGTGCACGGTAATGATGCTGATTACCTTCGGTACAAATGTGTTTAATAAGCCTCTTAACACTGTGACCGGTTATGTGATTGTTCCTTTTCAACAGGGAATCAGCAAGATGGGAGGCTGGCTTTCCAATCGTTCCGATGAGCTGATGCAGATTCGGAGTCTGTTGGATGAGAATGCCAGTCTGAAAGAGGAAATCGCAGCGTTGACCGAGGAAAACACTATCTTACAGCAGGATAAATATGAATTGAATAAACTGCGGGAATTGGTGGAGCTGGATGAGCAGTACGGGGAGTATAGTAAGGTTGGCGCTCGTATTATCTTTAGAGATTCCGGTAACTGGTATTCTTCCTTTATCATCGATAAAGGAGCGGAGGACGGTTTTGCAGAGGATATGAATGTAATTGCCGGTGGCGGATTGGTAGGACGCATCACGGCTGTTGGTCCTAATTGGTCCAGAGTGACATCTATTATATCTGATAACAGCAATGTCAGTGCAATGGCGTTATCTACCGGAGATAATATGATTGTATCCGGCGATTTGCAATTGATGTCTGACGGTGTGATTACCTTTGGTCAGTTAATTGACAGCAGTGACACGGTGACGGAAGGCGATAAAATTGTCACTTCTGACATCAGTGACAAGTATCTGCCTAATATATTGATCGGATATGTCCATACGATTAACAGGGACGCGAATAATCTGACTAAATCGGGATACATAACACCGGCGGTTGATTTTGAACATTTAGGGGAAGTACTGGTCATTACCGAACTGAAACAGCAAGTAGTGGAAGAGGAAAAAGACTAGATGAGAAAGATTGTTGTAGCGATTTTTATACTTGCTTGCTTTATTTTACAAAGCGGTGTATTTGCAGGTCTTGCATTTGCAGGAATCATTCCGAATTTAATGATTATTCTGACCTCTTCCTTTGGATTTATGCGAGGAGAAAAGGAGGGGCTCATCATAGGATTTTTCTGTGGGCTTTTGAGTGATATTTTTTTTGGGGAGTTTCTGGGATTTTATGCTTTGGTTCTGATGTATATTGGATATCTTAATGGAAAATTCAGCAGAATTTTTTATCCGGAGGACATTAAGCTTCCCATATCATTGATCATTGTCAGTGACTTATCCTATGGAGTTCTGTGTTATATATTGCTGTTTCTATTGAGAGGACGTTTAAATTTCCCCTATTATTTTACCAGAGTGATACTGCCGGAAGCATTATATACGATTGTGATTACCATGTTTTTGTATCCTCTGATTTTAAAGGTGAATGAAAAGCTGGAAGCGAAGGAGAAAAGGAGCGCTCAAAAATTTGTTTAGAGAACTGAAGGATTATATTATCAATATCATAACAAGCAGACTGACTGTTCTTACATTGATCTTTTGTGCATTGGCGTGGATTTTGATCTATCGTTGCTTCAATCTTCAGATTGTTCGCGGAGAAGAGTTTTTAAACGACTTCATGCTCCAGACTGAAAAAACCAGAGATATCGCCGGTACCAGAGGGAATATTTATGACCGCAACGGAAATGTTCTGGCATATAATGAATTGGCGTACTCTGTTAAGATTGAGGATGTTTTTGAGTCCAACAGATCAAAGAATCAGAATTTAAATGATTTGATCTATCGCCTGATAAAAATGATAGAAAAAAATGGCGATAATATTATTACAGATTTTAAGATTATGATAGATGAAAACGGTGAATTTGCTTATACGGTAGAGGGGACAAGTCTTCTTCGCTTTCAAGCGGACGTCTACGGTTTGACGACAATTGACAAACTGAAGGACGAGCAGAAGGCTTCCACTGCCGAGGAGATTATGGAATATTTAAGCAGAGCTAAGGGAACCGGCTTTCGCATCGGTGAATATGAAGAAGAGGGAAATTCAGATACAGAATTCATAGCCGGAAAAGGATATACTAAGGAAGAGTGGCTTAAGCTCGTGACAATTCGTTACGCCATGAAGCTGACCTCTTATCGGAAATATATTGGTACAACAGTTGCTACAAATATCAGTGAAAAAACTGTTGCTGTTATTATGGAGAATTCAGAAGACCTACCGGGCGTAGATATTGTGGAATCCACTGTGCGCCGTTACGTGGATGATAAATATTTTGCTCATGTTTTGGGTTATACAGGAAAAATTTCCTCTGAACAGCTAACTGAATTAAATGAACAGGTTGTTGCAGATGGCGGTGCAGAGAATACTTATGATATTAATGATATGGTAGGGAAGAGTGGGATTGAATCTTATATGGAGAGAACCCTGCAGGGGACCAAGGGTACGGAGAAGGTAATTGTTGATATTACCGGTAAGGTAATTACAATATTAGAACGTACTGAGGCAAAATCAGGTGACGATGTCTATCTGACAATCGACAAGGATTTAACGATTGCCACCTACAATATTGTTGAACAAAAGCTGGCAGGTCTCGTTTCCAGTAAGATTATTAATGCAAAGGAATATAGACCCGCAGCAAATGCTAAGAGCTCCGATATTATGATTCCGATATACGATGTCTATTTTTCAATGATTAATAACAGTATTGTTGATATGAAGCACTTCTCGGAACCGGATGCCGGTGAAGCTGAGAAAGAGGTTTATGAAAGATATCTGGAATATAAGGAGAAGGTCTATGATAAAATAACTTATGAACTGAAGGAGGGGTTGACTCCGTACAAGAAGTTATCCAAGGAATATCAGGTATATCAAAGTAATATTGTAAAGCTTTTAAATGACAACGGCGTGATTATGAGAGAGGCAGTCAATACCGCTGATGATACCTATATTGCGTGGACAACCGAGGAAGTGATCAGCTTAAGTGAATATCTCCGGTACTGTATTGCGATGAACTGGATTGATGTAAGTAAACTGAAGCTGGATGATAAATATTCTGATTCTACAGAAATTTATGATAAACTGATTTCTTGTATTATAGATTCTGTTGATAAAAATACAGAGTTTCAGAAGAAGTTTTATAAGTATATGCTACTGAATGATGTGATTTCCGGTAAGCAGATTTGTATGCTTCTGTGTGAGCAGAATGCATGCGAAATATCTGCTGCGGATGAGGAAGCATTATATAATGGTAAAATAACTGCATATCAATTTATGAAAAACAGAATAGATAATATTGATATCACTCCGGCACAGCTTGCCCTTGATCCCTGCAATGCATCTGTTGTGATTACGGATGTTAATACCGGAGATGTGCTTGCCATGGTGTCGTATCCGGGATATGATAATAATAAAATGGCAAACTCTGTTGATGCTGAGTATTTCGCTAAATTGAATAATGATAAGGCATACCCCTGGAATAACTATGCTACGCAATACAGTGCAGCTCCCGGATCAACTTTTAAGATTGTCTCTGCAACCGCCGGATTACTTGAGAATATTATCAGTTTAAGTGACAAGGTAAATTGTACCGGTATTTTCACTGAAATCACTCCTTCACCAAGATGCTGGAGACAGTCGGGTCATGGATTTGAAAATGTCACCTCAGCCATCAAGGATTCCTGTAATTACTTTTTCTATAATTTGGGCTATCAGCTTTCTACACAATCAGGAACCTATAATGAGGAGGCAGGTCTGAATACATTGGCCAAGTATGCTGATA
>CAYOHU010000185.1:0-3797 GCA_964403845.1 uncultured Acetatifactor sp. | reverse complement strand
GGGTGTTCTGCTGGAGGGACCTCCCGGAACCGGTAAGACCCTGCTTGCGAAGGCTGTGGCAGGAGAGGCTGGAGTTCCCTTCTTCAGCATTTCCGGTTCGGATTTTGTGGAAATGTTTGTAGGTGTGGGTGCTTCCCGTGTGCGGGATCTGTTTGCAGAGGCAAAGAGAAATGCCCCCTGTATTATCTTTATCGATGAGATTGATGCCGTTGCAAGACGCCGTGGCACCGGAATGGGTGGTGGTCATGACGAGAGAGAGCAGACATTAAACCAGTTGTTGGTAGAGATGGACGGCTTTGGTGTCAATGAGGGCATTATCGTAATGGCAGCCACCAACCGGGTTGATATTCTGGATCCTGCTATTATGCGTCCCGGACGCTTTGACCGCAAGGTGACTGTAGGTGTTCCTGATATTGGCGGAAGAGAAGAGATTCTCAGGGTTCATGCTAAGAATAAACCGCTTGCTGAAGATATTGATTTGAAGCAGATTGCCCAGACCACTGCCGGCTTTACCGGTGCAGATCTGGAAAATCTTATGAATGAGGCTGCAATCAATGCGGCTAAGGATGGCAGGGCTTTTGTCGTTCAGGAGGATGTGAAGAAAGCCTTTATCAAGGTGGGAATCGGTTCGGAGAAGAGAAGCCGCATTATTTCTGATAAGGAGAAAAAGATTACTGCTTATCATGAGGCCGGTCATGCCATTCTCTTCCATGTACTGCCGGATGTAGGACCTGTATATACCGTGTCCGTTATCCCGACAGGAAACGGTGCAGCAGGCTATACCATGCCTTTGCCGGAGAAGGATGAGATGTTCCTGACCAAGGGAAAGATGCTTCAGGACATTATGGTTTCTCTGGGCGGACGTATTGCCGAAGAGATCATTTTCAAAGACATTACCACAGGAGCGTCCAGTGATATCAAGAAGGCTACCAATGTGGCTCGTAAAATGGTTACCCGCTTTGGTATGTCAGAGAAAATCGGAGTGATTAATTATGATGACGATGGGGAAGAGGTATTCATAGGAAGGGATTTGGCACATGCCAAAGGACACAGTGAAGCAGTATCCGGTGAGATTGACAAAGAAGTGAAATCTATTATTGACGACTGCTATACAAAGGCAAAAGAGATTATCCTGCAGCATGAGAATGTGCTGCACAGCTGTGCAGAGCTTCTTCTGGAGAAAGAGAAAATATCCCGCGAAGAGTTTGAAGAATTGTTTGCATAAAGCAATTGGTACTATTTAACAAAGCGAATATGTGCATAATGCACAAATACAAGATAATGAATTTGTAATATTTGTGAATTTTGAGAATAGTCAAATCAGTACCACCATGCTATTATAATACTCGTAACCCCCCCAATACATTATATAGTTTTTTGCTATACCCCATAAGAAATACCTTCTCTAAAAAAGACAGCCTTCGAAAGCTGTCTTTTTTACTTTTATGGGAAAGTTCTCTTGCGAAAAAGAAATATTGGGATGCGTTCTCGTAGGCTATTGAACAATTATTTATTTTTGGATAAAATAGATTTATGTGGAAAGGGATATAATAGTTTAAAACGAGGTTAAGTCTGACATGGATTATGAAAAATTGCGCCAAGTAGAATACCATCAGCAATATATATCCGCTATGCGTCCTGTATTTAATAGAAGGGCGCTTTTTACAGATACAACAGAGCATTATGTGATGCCTGCAGAGCCTGAGGCAAATGATTTGGTAACCATACGTTTCCGTACCGCAAAAAACAATGTAGACAGAGTATTTCTGGTTTTTAAAGGACAGAGGTATCTGATGAATAAAGGAAAGAGTGCGGGAGATTTTGATTTCTATGAGAAAAAGCTACAATTAGAGGATGAAAAGGTATCCTATTATTTTGAAATACAGACGGGAAAGCTCATTGGCTATTATGATCTGAGAGGTCTGGTTCATGAGATAAATGAATACTATGATTTCGTAATCATTCCCGGATTCAAAACACCGGCCTGGGCCAAGGGTGCTGTTATGTATCAGATCTACGTGGATCGTTTCTGTAACGGAGATCCTTCTAATGATGTACAGACAGGGGAATATTGCTACATTGGTGAGCAGGTGCATCGCGTGGAGGATTGGAACCGCTATCCTGCACAGATGGATGTGAGAGATTTTTACGGCGGTGATTTACAGGGTGTGCTGGACAAAATGGATTACCTGCAGGAGCTGGGTGTGGAGGTAATCTACTTCAATCCCTTGTTCGTGTCCCCCTCCAATCATAAATATGATATTCAGGATTACGACTATATTGATCCTCATTTGGGTAAAATCGTGGATGACCGTGGGGAAATGCTGCAGCCCGGACAGAAGGAAAACAGAGAGGCATCTAAATATATTAACCGAGTGACAAACAAGGCGAATCTGGAAGCAAGTAATGAAATGTTCATTCGGGTTGTAGAGGAAGCTCACAGACGTGGTATGCGCGTGATCTTAGATGGTGTGTTCAACCACTGTGGCTCCTTTAACAAATGGATGGACAGGGAACGTATCTATGAAAGCGCAGAGGGTTATGAGAAGGGAGCCCATGTCAGTGCAGACAGTCCCTATAGAGGATATTTTGATTTTCGGAATCAGAATGCATGGCCCTACAACAAAAGCTATGACGGCTGGTGGGGGCATGATACCCTTCCTAAGCTGAATTATGAGGGCTCCAGGGAGCTATTTGATTATGTTCTTTCCATTGGAAGAAAATGGGTCTCACCGCCCTACAATGCAGACGGCTGGAGACTTGACGTGGCTGCAGATTTGGGCCACAGCCCTGACTTTAATCACCATTTTTGGCAGGAATTTCGCCGTGCTGTGAAGGAGGCGAATCCGGATGCTATTATTCTTGCAGAGCATTACGGAAATACAAGAGATTGGTTGCAGGGAAATGAATGGGATACGGTTATGAATTATGATGCCTTCATGGAGCCTGTGACATGGTTTTTGACCGGAATGGAAAAACATAGTGACGATTTTAGAGAGGATTTGCTTGGAAATGCCGACAGCTTTTGGGGAGCAATGCGTCATCACACTGCCAGCTTTACCATGCCAAGCTGGCAGGTGGCTATGAATGAGCTGTCCAATCATGACCATTCCCGTTTTCTTACCCGCACCAATCATAAAGTGGGTAGAATCAATACACTGGGTTCTCAGGCGGCAGAGCAGGGGGTGAATGAGGCTGTATTCCGGGAAGGCGTAGTAATGCAGATGACATGGATGGGTGCTCCTACGATTTACTACGGAGACGAGGCAGGGGTCTGTGGATTCACCGATCCTGACAACAGACGTACCTATCCCTGGGGACGTGAAAATCAGCAGTTGATACAGTTCCACAAGGACATTATCCGGCTTCGGAAGGAGAATGCTGAGCTGCGTACCGGTTCCCTGAAATATGTGGACAGTGATTACAATTTTCTCGCTTATGGCCGATTCCATGCCGAGGGTCAAAGTCTGATCCTGATCAATAATAACAACCATTCTGTTACCAGGGAAATCAGCGTATGGGAGCTGGAGATTCCAAAGGACGGCAGGATGCAGATTTTATTGCAATCCGATGAAAAGGGTTATTATCTGTATGGTCAGAAATACGCCCTGCATGCAGGAAAGCTCACCATTGAGCTGCCCCCAACCTCCGCAACGATTTTAAGGCGTGTTGCGGAATAAACGGAAATAAAATTGTTGCATTTTATGTGAACATATGCTACAATCTATCTCTGTCAGAGTAATCTGTATGGATGGATTCCCGAGTGGCCAAAGGGGACAGACTGTAAATCTGCTGCA
>CAYOHU010000184.1:0-3833 GCA_964403845.1 uncultured Acetatifactor sp. | reverse complement strand
TATCACTACTATATGCTGAATAAACCACAAGGTGTCGTAACTGCTACCAAAGACAACGTTTCCAAAACCGTGATGGAGCTTTTGCCTTTGGAAATCAGGAAAAAGCTCTTCCCGGTGGGAAGACTGGATAAGGACACGGAAGGCTTGCTCCTTCTCACAGACGACGGTGCATTGTCGCACCGGCTATTATCACCCACAAATCATGTTGATAAGACCTATCTGGTAACCATTGCAAAGCCACTTACTTTTGAGGCTTGTAAAAGCTTGGAGGAAGGAGTGGAAATCGGTGAAGCTCATCCTACAAGACCGGCCGTTGTGGAAATTTTAAGTGAAAGTCAGATTTTTCTCACCATTCAGGAGGGAAGGTTTCATCAGGTAAAACGGATGCTGAAGGCAGTGGACAATGAGGTTACTGCTTTGAAGCGGATTTCCTTCGGAGGTCTTAAGCTTGATGAAACATTGAAGCCGGGAGATTCCCGTGAACTGTCTGAGCTGGAGGTTAAATTATTACGTGGGTAAAGGATTAACGGATAAAGAATTTATAACTGATATGATGTGTGACAAGGAAGCAGTGATTTTTGATTTGGATGGCTCCCTTGTGGATTCTATGTGGATGTGGCATGAGATTGACAGAGAGTATCTGGGTCGTTTCGGATTGGAGCTGCCGGAGAATCTTCAGGCTCAAATTGAAGGCATGAGCTTTAGTGAAACAGCGGTATATTTCAAAGAAAGATTTCAGATTCCGGACTCATTAGAGCTGATGAAATCCGACTGGAACCGAATGGCTTGGGACAAATATACCAATGAGGTACCTTTAAAGCCCGGAATCCCAGAGTTTCTTAAAGAGTGCAAAAAACGTAATATTAAATTAGGCATTGCGACCAGCAATTCCAGAGAACTGGTAGATAATATTGCCCATGTACATAGCTTTGAAAATTATTTTGATTGTATTATGACTGCCTGTGAGGTTGCCCACGGGAAACCAGCACCTGATATTTATCTGGCAGTTGCCGAATGCTTACAGGTACAGCCTGAAAAATGTCTCGTATTTGAAGATATCATTCCAGGTATTATGGCAGGCAAGAACGCCGGTATGAAGGTTTGTGCAGTTGAAGATGAGTATTCCGCTCATGACCGGGCTGCCAAACAAAAGCTGGCTGACTATTATATTGAAGATTTTTATGGTTTATTTGATAATATGTTGTAGGAGAAACGATATTGAGAAATGGATTTTTACCGATTTCCCGAGCCGATATGAGGGAGAGAGGAATAGAACAACTTGATTTTGTATTTGTGATAGGGGATGCTTATGTGGATCATCCATCCTTTGGACCGGCAATTATCAGTCGGATTTTGGAAGCAAACGGTTACAGTGTGGGAATCATTTCCCAACCGGATTGGAAGGATGATACCAGTGTTACAATTTTGGGAGAACCTAGATTAGGCTTTTTGATTTCGGCGGGGAATATGGACAGCTGTGTCAATCACTATTCCGTATCAAAGAAGAGACGTTCTTCAGATGCCTATACACCGGGAGGTGAGATAGGGAAACGCCCGGATCACGCTACAATAGTCTATGGCAATTTAATCCGCAAAAGCTATAAGAACATTCCGATTATTATCGGAGGGATTGAAGCCAGCTTGCGACGGATGGCACATTACGACTATTGGACAAACAGCTTTAAGCGTTCCGTTCTGTTGGACAGTCAGGCTGATTTGATTTCCTACGGAATGGGTGAAAAATCAATTGTGGAAATTGCGAATGCCTTAGCAAGCGGTATTCATGTAAGAGATATCAGCTTTATTCCCGGAACTGTTTATAAAACAAAAGACATCTCGGGAATCTACAATTCCGTAATGCTTCCTTCTTATGAAGAAATGAAACAGAACAAAGAGCTCTACGCCAAAAGCTTTAGTTTACAATACGAAAATACGGATTCCTTTACAGGAAGGCCTTTGGTAGAACCCTATCCCAACAATATTTATGTAGTGCAGAATCCCCCTCCGTCACCGCTTACCACGGAAGAAATGGATGCTGTGTATGACCTGCCCTATATGAGAACCTATCATCCATCCTACGAAGCAGCCGGCGGTGTTCCGGCTATCGCAGAGATTAAGTTTTCTTTAATCAGTAACAGAGGATGCTTCGGAGGATGCAGCTTTTGCGCATTGACCTTTCATCAGGGACGTACCGTTCAGGTGCGCAGTCATGAATCCATTCTCAAGGAGGCAAAGTTACTAATAAAAGAGCCTGATTTCAAAGGATATATTCATGATGTGGGAGGACCGACCGCTAATTTCCGGCATCCGTCCTGTGAGAAACAGCTTACTCATGGTGTTTGTAAAAATAAGCAATGCCTTTTCCCAAACCCCTGTAAAAATATGAAGGCGGATCATCGGGATTATTTGGAATTACTGCGAAAGCTACGGGCACTCCCCGGTGTCAAGAAGGTATTTATCCGTTCCGGAATTCGGTTCGATTATCTGCTTGCAGATCCGGATGACACCTTTTTCAGGGAATTGGTGGAGCATCATGTAAGCGGACAGCTAAAGGTCGCGCCCGAGCATATTTCCGACGCCGTATTGAAGCGCATGGGAAAGCCCGAAAATGCAGTTTATGAACGCTTTGTAACAAAATATAAGAGGCTGAATGCCCAGCTTGGTAAAAATCAGTTTCTGGTGCCTTATCTGATGTCTTCGCATCCGGGATCCACTTTAAAGGAGGCAATCGAGCTTGCCGAATACCTGAGGGATTTAGGATATATGCCTGAGCAGGTACAGGATTTTTACCCGACACCATCCACCATCTCAACGGTAATGTATTACACAGGCTTGGACCCAAGAGATATGAAGCCCGTTTATGTGTGTCGAAATCCCCATGAGAAAGCCATGCAACGTGCCCTAATCCAGTATCGGAATCCCAAGAATTATGATCTTGTTTACGAAGCACTTACCACTGCAGGCAGAACGGATTTAATCGGTTTTGACAAAAAATGCCTTATCAGGCCTCGAAAAACAGCAGTAGAGAAGAACTATCAGGCATCCACCGGAAAAAAGAGCAACGGGAAGAAAATCGAAGGAAAATCCGGCAAAAAAAAGACGATTCGTAATATTCACAAAAAGAAATAGAAAAATATAATATATGAAAGGAAGATTATTATGAATATCATTGTGATAACAGGTGCATCATCAGGAATTGGCATGCAATTTGCTCTTCAGATGGATCATTATTTTACGAACATTGATGAATTCTGGCTAATTTCCAGAAGAAGAGAGCAGCTGCAGGAGGTTGCAGAGCGAATGAACCATAAGACCAGAATTATGGCGATGGATATTACAAGCGATGCACAGCTTGAGCGTCTTGAGGATATGGTAATAGAAAAAGAAGCAGTAGTCCGTATGCTGATTAATTGTGCCGGCTATGGATTGATGGGCACCTTTGAGAAGCAGAACAGAGAAGGTGCTCTGGGAATGGTTCGTCTTAACTGTGAAGCTCTTACCAATATTACTCATCGGTTGATTCCTTACATGAGAAAGGGAAGCCGTATTATTCAAATGGCATCCAGTGCCGCATTTCTTCCCCAACCGGATTTTGCAGTATATGCGGCTACAAAATCCTATGTTTTGAGCTTTTCCAGAGCTTTAGGGCAGGAACTTCAAGACAAGGGAATCTATGTAACAAGCGTTTGCCCCGGACCGGTAGATACCCCTTTCTTTGATATTGCAGAGAAATGCGGAACCACTCTTTCCATCAAAAAACTCACGATGGTAGATGCAGAAAGTGTTGTGGCGCAGGCACTTCGCGATTCCTATTATAAACGAAAGCTTTCTGT
>CAYOHU010000183.1:0-3984 GCA_964403845.1 uncultured Acetatifactor sp. | reverse complement strand
CGAGGGGAGTCCCGTCCTCCGCATATTTTTCTCCTCTGCAGACATCCACGGTAACTGCCGGAGGCTCCTGAGAAGACAGCAAATCCTGAGACGGAGGTGTTTCAGCTTCCATGCCCTGTGTTTCTGTTTCCGCAACAGCGGTATGTTCCGTTTGATTTTCTGATTCCGATACCTGTGCTCCTGATTTACCGCAGCCACTCAACATAAGTGCTCCGGCAAAGATCAACAGTGTTATTTTTTTGATAATACATTTTCGTTTTTCCATTGTCATTCGTCCTCCTGTTCTTTTGTAAAATCCACCGGCTCGTAATCCTGTAACGGGGAAAGAAAGCCGCGGCATTGCAGCTCTTCGTGAATATAATCCGGAATTTCTTCGCATTCTGCGGTAACGGTATGATAATGATACCCTGAGGTGACGTTTTTTAACAGACTGGATTTACCGCTGGCAAGATTTTGATAGTTGTACGCCAGATCCAGAGCGGCACGCTTTGCGAATACCGGACTCTCTAAAAGAGAGCTGCTTGCAAGACGATTCCTCCCATGAAATAATGCTGTACAGGCACCACGGGAGTACATTCTTTAGTTACATCTTACCCCATTTTTCTGCAATGCGCTACAATATTCGGAAAATGAAGCCCTAATTCATCGGGGGGGGATTGGTCTTAAATTTTCCCGGATAAGGTCAGTACCGTCCTTTTCCATTGCGCATATATAGCTTTACTATGATGTGTTACAGTTTAGGATAAGGTTATCAATCAGAACAGCATTTATAAAGCTGTTGAAAGCTGTGTGTGAAAAGAGTAGTAGCAAGATAAAACTGCTTTTGGTATAATCAAAATGTATGCAAGGGTGGAAGAGGGCTGTAATATCAGACTGTGTGCCCGGTATGGATTTTGGGAACAATGTCCCGGTGAAGAAAGGTGACAAGCATGAACATCAGACGAGCAGAGAAAATGGACATGACCGGAATTAATAAATTGTTGTATCAGGTATTGATGGTGCACCATAACGGAAGACCGGATTTGTTCAAGGCGAACAAAAAGAAGTATACGGATGAGGAGCTCGGAGCAATCATAGCGGATGATTATAGACCGGTTTTTGTTGCGGTGGATGAGCAGAACAACGTACTGGGGTATGCATTCTGCATTTTTCAGCAGTATAGCAACAATAATATTTTGACAGATATCAAAACCTTGTATATTGATGACCTGTGTGTGGATGAGGAAAAACGGGGGACTCATATCGGGAAACAGTTATATGAGTATGTGTTGCAGTTTGCCAAAGAACAGGGCTGCTATAATGTTACATTAAATGTGTGGTCCTGTAATGAAGGTGCCATGAGGTTTTATGAGAAATGTGGTCTGGTTCCCCAGAAAATCGGTATGGAAAAAATACTGTAGAGGGAATGAAAAAACGGATAGGGGTGAAGAATGAGAATCGTTACATTGGTAGAGAATACTCCGGGAGCAGAGGGCTGCCTTTTTGAACATGGACTGAGCATTTATATGGAAACCGGAAAGCATAGAATGCTTGTGGATACCGGCGCTACGGCTGCATTTTGGCAGAATGCGGAGCACCTGGGCATTGATTTAAAGAAAGTGGATACAGTCATCTTAAGTCATGGACATTATGATCATGCAGGCGGCATCCTTGCGTTTGCCGAAGGAAATCCCACTGCGAGAATTTATATGCAGAGTGCCGCAGTAAGGGATTATTACAGTATTCACGAAGGTGTGGAAAAATATATCGGAATGGACAAACGGATATCGGAGCTTCCACAGGTAGAACAGGTGGATGGAAATTTGAGAATCGATGACGAATTAATGTTGTTCGCCGGTATTACGGGAAGACGACTTTGGCCGAAGGGGAATTCAGCTCTGAAGCGGAAAGAGGGAACGGAGCTTGTGCAGGATATTTTTGACCATGAACAGTGCCTGATGGTTACATGGGAAGGAAAGAAGATTCTGTTGTCAGGCTGTGCGCACAACGGTATTCTTAATATTGTGGATCGGTGCAGAGAGCTCTGCGGAGAAGAACCGGATATTGTTATCAGTGGCTTTCATATGCTTCAGAAGGAATATTCGGAGAGTGACAAAAAGGAGATTCAAAGCACCGCAGCAGAGTTGGTGAAATATAAGACCATCTTTTATTCCGGTCATTGTACCGGTCAAGTGGCCTTTGATTTGATGAAAGAAATCATGGGGGAAAAGCTGCAGGCAATTCATAGCGGAGAAGAAATATGGATATCAGCAAATTGTTACAACAAATAGATCAGTGTTTTGAACAGAATAGGGGAAACGATGCGGAGCGCTTGATGCAGGAGGGAATTGCACAGGCGGTACAGGAGCAGGATGATGAAAGTCTCCTGCAGCTTTTGAATGAGCTGCTGGGGTACTATCGGGAGACCGGTCAGGCAGAGGCGTCCTATGCCATTGCGGGACAGGCGGTTGCACAGGCACTGCGCATGGGATTGGAAGGAACCATTCCCTATGCCACCACGCTTTTAAATGTGGCAAATGCCTATCGTGCAGGCGGCAGACTACAGGATTCCATGGATTACTATAGGACTGTGCGCGGTATTTATGATACAATACTTTCTCCGGAAAATATGTTGGTTGCAAGTCTGGAAAATAATATGAGTCTGTTGTATCAGGAGATGGGAGAATTCCGCAAGGCAAAGGAATGTCTGTTGAAGGCTCTCGGCATTGTAACAGAAAAGGACGCTGATTTTGAAATAGCGGTGACTCATGCCAATCTGGCAAGCACCTGTATGCAGCTGGGAGAGCGGGAGGAGGCATATTCCTTCGGACAGCTGGCGATACAGGGCTTTGAGCGCCTCGGAGTGACGGATGCTCATTATGGCGCGGCATTGACTGCTCTGGGGACATATTATTATGAAAAACAGGATTATTCTGTTGCTGAGGAATTGTTTTGCAAGGCCATGGAAATCATGGAGCAAAATTTGGGCAGAAACGAGTATTATGAAAGATTGCAGGCGAATGCAGAAGCCTGTAGGAGCGCAATCCGTGAAGAACATGCAGGCAAGGAAGAAGCCACGGAGCAGGTAATGCAGTCACAGGCGGATGAGCAGGTTGCCGGTCTGGAACTTTGCCGCCAATACTACGAAGCCTTCGGTCACTCTATGCTGGAACAGCTTTTTCCTGATTATGTGGATAAGATTGCAGTGGGGCTTGTAGGAGAAGGCTCGGACTGCTTTGGGTATGATGATGCCTTTTCCGGAGATCATGACTGGGGTCCCGATTTCTGCATGTGGGTGACGGATGAAACCTATGCGCAGGTTGGTGAGGCATTAGAACAGGCCTATGCGAAATTGCCCGATGAATTTATGGGCTACAAGCGTACCCACAGCGCTCAGGGACAGGGCAGAAGAGGCGTTATGACCATTTCTTCTTTTTATAACAGATTGCTGCAAGCTGATGAGTGGGAGAAAATTGATTGGCAGCAGGTGTCGGATGCCTCTCTGGCAGCAGCGGTAAACGGTGAGGTGTTTCGGGATGCGGAAGGCATTTTCAGCGCCTTCCGTGAGAAACTGTTACAAGGATACCCCGAGCAGATCCGCTATCTGAAAATAGCGGAGAGTGCGGCGAAATTCTCCCAGACAGGACAATATAATTATGAGCGTATGCTCAGACGCGGAGATGTGCTCACGGCGCAGATGATGCTGTCGGATAGTGTGAAGGAAGCTATGAAGCTGCAGCATTATATAGAAGGAACCTATCCGCCCCATGATAAATGGCTGTATCGCAGTCTGCAGGATAGACCGCAGGGAAAAGGCTTAAGTGAAATGCTTATGGCAATCCATAAGTTGTCTGTAAAATTATCGGAGAAGCTATCAGCAGGTGTGTCAAATGACAAGAATGTGTCGGATGAAGATTTAGCCGGTAATCAGAATGGAGTTTTGGAAGCCGTAGAGCAAGTGGCACAGTTTTTGACAAAGGAATTATACGAAGCCAATCTCATCAG
>CAYOHU010000182.1:0-4005 GCA_964403845.1 uncultured Acetatifactor sp. | reverse complement strand
TTGCTTCCGGATTATCGCTGGTGACACGCTGATTCCCTCTCACCGTAGATAAAGCCTTTAAAAAACGCTCTGAAGTGATACCATACTCCTTCCAGATCTGAGCGATCTCCTTGTTCGGATTGTGAAGCATGGCAAGGAACAAATGCTCTACTGACACATACTCGTCTCCCAGCTGCTTTGCCTCATTCTCAGCACCGATCAGCACCTTGTTCAGATACTGCCCAACGTACACCTGACCGCCCTGCACCTTCACTCTCTTTTCGAGTGCCTGCTTCACACGATTGCAGAAATGCTCCTTTTGAATCTCCATTTTCTCAATCAGTTTTAAGATCAAGCTGTCATCTATGGTCAAAAGGCTGTAGAGCAGATGCTCCTGCTCAATTTCCTGATTGCCGTATTCATATGCCAGATTCTGGCAGCCCTCTACGGCCTGCAAGGACTTTTGTGTAAATTTCTGAATATTCATACAACCTGCCTCCTTTATCCTTACTATGAACATCCCACAACTTTTTCATTCTGTCAACTGATTTCTTTACGTTTGGTTTGTTCTATAATCACTATAACACATGAAATTCAGAAATCAATAAACTATTTATAAATAATCTCTAAAATTGACGAAAACCAACTGCTAATGAAAAACTGATGTGTCGCTCACAACCGCATTAACCTCATAGCCGGCATCCGTTACTGCCGTTATCAGGGTCTCCTCCGAAACCTCTCCGCTAAGAACCACCGTCGCTGTCTTTTCCTCAAGATTCATAGTCACCCGGGATACGCCCCCGATGGCTTCCAATGCCTTCTGTACTCTTCCTGTGCAATGGCTGCACATCATTCCCTCAATTGTCATTACCTTTGTCATACTCTGACTCCTTTCTGTTTCCTTCCTGTCTCTGCAGCTTGCCTGCTCCTCTGTTAGTTTTTCTGACTTCTCCTTCCCCTCAAAGCCACTCTTAAATCCCCTTAAACGAAGCGCATTTCCAACCGCAAAAATACTGCTGAGACTCATGGCTGCTGCGCCGAACATGGGATTTAGCCGCAGTTCGAACAGGGGATACCACACTCCTGCTGCCAAAGGGATTCCGATGCTGTTGTAGAAAAATGCCCAAAACAGATTCTGCTTGATATTGCGAATCACACTGCGGCTCAGCTTCATGGCTGTCACCGCATCCCGCAAATCACTCTTCATCAATACAATATCGGCACTCTCCATAGCCACATCCGTACCTGCTCCAATTGCCATTCCAACATCAGCTGCAGCAAGAGCAGGTGCATCATTAATACCATCGCCGATCATGGCAACCCGGTGTCCGCCACTCTTCAATTCCCTGATTTTCTGCTCCTTATCTGCAGGAAGCACCTCCGCCACCACTTCGTCCACATGAATCATGCGCTGCACTGCTTCTGCAGTCCGCTTATTATCTCCTGTAAGCATGATGACACGAACCCCCATTTTTTTCCATTGGGTAATTGCCTGGGCAGAGGTTACCCTGATTGCATCCGCTACACCGATCGCTCCAAGATACTGCTTTTCATCCGCCACCAAAAGCATGGTCATACCCTGATCCGACATATCGGCAATATGCTGCAGACCGGTCTCTCCCGGCTCAATATGGTTCTCCGTGAGGTATGCCTGATTCCCCACAAAATATTTCACACCATCAAGCACGGCCTCCACGCCTCTTCCAAATACTGCCTTGAACTCTTTTGCCTCCGATATGGATATGCCCATAACAGAGGCATGCTCCAGTACAGCCTCTGCCAAAGGATGCTCACTCTTTTTTTCCAGAGACGCCGCTATCTTCACAAGCTCTTCATGGGACATATCCTGCCTGTTCACCCATACTCCCATAACCCGCAAATTACCGGAGGTAATGGTACCGGTCTTATCCAGCACCACCGTATCGACCTCCTTTGCCTGCTGCAGAGCCTCACCGGATTTAATCAGAATACCCTGACTTGCACCTACACCTGTTCCCACCATGACCGCCACGGGAGTTGCAAGTCCCAGCGCACAGGGACAGGAAATCACTAACACTGCGATTGCGGATGAGATGGCAAATTCTGCTCCGGCGCCCACAAGCAGCCAAACCAGCAGGGTCACAAGGGAAATGGCAATGACTATCGGCACAAAAACTCCCGCAACCCTATCCGCCAGCTTTGCAATGGGTGCTTTGCCGGCACCGGCCTCCTCTACCAAACGGATAATCTGTGCCAGCGTAGTGTCAGCACCCACGCGGTCTGCACGACATTTCAGAAACCCCGCCTTATTGATGGTGGCAGCTATCACCTTATCTCCCTCTCTTTTCTCCACAGGAACACTCTCCCCCGTGATGGCAGCTTCGTCAATACCGGAGCTTCCCTCCAGTACTATACCGTCCGCCGGGACAGCTGCCCCCGGCTTCACCAGAAAGATATCCCCGGGCTGTAAGCTTTCCGTCGGAATCTCCTGCTCCCGTCCATCCGGTGTCAACAGCAGTGCCATTTTTGGTGACAAATCCATTAATTTGGTAATTGCTTCTCCCGTCTTTCCTTTGGAACGGCTTTCCAGATACTTCCCCACCGTGATTAGTGTCAGAATCATGCCCGCCGACTCAAAGTATAAATCATGGGAATATTTCTCCACCAGCACCATATCCCCATGTCCGATCCCATATCCGATTCTGTACATTGCAAAGATTCCATATCCGATTGCCGCAGAAGCTCCCAATGCAATCAGACTGTCCATATTGGGCGACAGATTACGCAGGGTTCTGAATCCCACCGTAAAAAACTTCCTGTTCATATATAGAATCGGTATCAGAAGCAAAAACTGTGTTAACGCAAAATTGGCGGCATTCTCATTTCCCAGCAATGTCTCTCTTACAATCTCCGGAATGGGCAATCCGAACCACTGATGGTACATATGGCACATTGCCACATACATGAGGGGGATGAGAAAACCGATGGATATACCTAAGCGCCATTTCATGGCCCGTCCCTCTTCCATGGCCTGTTTTTTTAACTCACCACGGTCTACGCTTTTTTCCTGTATTGGTGCGCTCTTACCAGCCTCCCTGTTTTCTGTCAGCAGGGCAGCACCATATCCTGCCTTTTTCACAGCATCTGTTATTTGTGCAGGCTTCAGCATCTGTTCGTCATACTCCACTTCCATGGTCTCCGTCAAAAGATTCACGCTTGCCTTATGCATTCCCTCTAATTTATTGACAGTTTTTTCTACATGGGAGGAACAGGCAGAGCAGGTCATACCGGATACATAATATCGTTCCTTCATATCAATCACTTAACTCCTTACTTTAACTTCCTGATCAGTTCCAGTGCCTCATCCATGATACCGTCGTTACCCTTTCGGATTTCCTCAATGACACAGGACTCCATATGCTCCTTGAAAATTACATGACCGAATGACTGCAGTGCGCTTTCCACAGCTGCCACCTGTGTCAAAATATCTCCGCAGTAGCGATTCTCGTCCAACATCCTACTGATACCGTTCAACTGCCCTATCATACGATTCAACCGATTCTTGAGCTGCCTGATATCCTGTTCTCCTCTGGGTATCGACTTTGTATGACAGCAACAGATATCCATGTCTTTTTCGCCACTCTCCTTTGGCATAGCAAACCACTCCTTCCTTCTAACATTCCCTTTAACCTGTCGGCAAAATACCCCATGGGGTATTTGTCATCAGATTACAGATTATACCCCCATAGGGTATTTGTCAAGTAAAGTATTATCCTTCCCCCTATGACATTTTTATGATAAAAAAATACCTATCGTTTCTTTTAAATACTCTTTACTGTTACAAAGAAAATATACAGCAAAAAACCTTGCTTTCTACGAAAAAAAGTTATTGACATTACGATAAGAGCAATGTTATACTCAAATCGTATTCTAAATGAAAGTCATTGAACTCACATATTTTTGTAAGTCATGATTCCATCAGAATAATGGTCTACAAAAATATGTGATTTTTTTGTCCTACGTTTTAGAATCACTAATACTAAAACG
>CAYOHU010000181.1:0-4023 GCA_964403845.1 uncultured Acetatifactor sp. | reverse complement strand
ATTCTGTATCATAATCGGCACTGCTACCGCCAGCACCATCTTATAAAATGCTTTATCACCAATTAATTTTTTTCTCAAATTGTACATAATTTTTCCTTTCCATAGCACTTCCTCTCACGCAATTGCCAAGCTGCGGAAGGATACCCTTTTTACTTCTGAAATGCAAGGCATCGCAGACCATTCTATCGCAGAATTCCTCAAATGTCGATGTGTTTTTTTGTCTTTTTGAAGGATTCAGGAAGACGAAGAACGCCCCCTGTGAAAATCACAGGAGGCGCATTCCCTACTTCAGCTTCCAAATATCTTTATTGTAATCCGCAATGGTTCTGTCAGAGGAGAAGTAGCCTGCCTTTGCAATATTCACCAGCATCATCTTCTTCCATTTCTGCTGATCCTCATAGTCCGCAAGCATACGATCCTTAGTCTCAATATAATCCTCCAAATCAAGCAGAGTCATGAACCAGTCCTTATTTAAGAGCTCGTTGTACAAGCGTTCCAGATGTTCCTTACTTCCAACAGCCATTGCCTGCTTTCCAACAATGAAATCCACTGCCTCTTTCACCACAGGGCTGTTATTGTAGTACTCTTCGGACACATAATCTGCCTTTGCATAATGCTCAATTACCGTATCGCTGTCCTTTCCGAAAATATAAATATTCTCGTCACCCACCAGCTCGTGAATCTCCACATTTGCACCATCGTCTGTTCCCAAGGTCACGGCACCGTTCAACATAAACTTCATATTTCCCGTTCCGGAAGCCTCCTTGGAAGCCAGAGAAATCTGCTCAGAGATATCGCATGCCGGAATCAGCTTCTCCGCATAGCTCACATTGTAGTTTTCCACCATAACAACCTTCATATAAGGATTTACATCAGGATCCTTATTGACAATTTCGGAAAGCACCAGAATCAAATGAATAATATCCTGTGCAATCACATATGCAGGTGCCGCCTTTGCACCAAAAAGGAAGGTTACGGGAGTAGCAGGCTTCTTTCCTTTTTTTATTTCCAGATATTTGTGGATGATATATAAGGCATTCATCTGCTGGCGCTTATATTCATGCAGTCTCTTAATCTGAATATCAAAAATGGAATCCGGATTCAGTTCTATGCCCTCCTTCTTCTGAATGTATGCTGCCAGCTCAGCCTTCTTGCTCTTCTTAATCTCGTAAAGCCTGTCAAGGACCGGCTGTTCATCCATTCTGCTCAGAAGCTTCTCTAATTCACAGGCATCCTTTTGATAACCGTCACCGATGGTCTCCGTCAGAAATGTTGCCAGCTCACGGTTGCAGGACAACAGCCAGCGGCGGAAGGTGATTCCGTTAGTCTTATTATTAAATTTTTCAGGATAAAGCTTATAAAAATGATTTAGTTCCGTCTTCTTTAGAATATCCGTATGGATTGCCGCCACCCCATTTACACTGTAGCCATAGTGGATATCGATATGCGCCATATGCACTCTTCTTTCCTGATCGATAATCTGCACCTTGGGGTCAGCATATTTCTTTGCCACACGATTGCTTAATTCTCTGATAATGAGCACCAGCTGGGGAACTACCTGCTCCATATAGGACAGAGGCCATTTCTCCAGCGCCTCCGCCAGAATGGTATGGTTGGTATAGGCACAGGTGCGGCTCACTACCTGAATTGCCTCATCCATGGTAAACCCTTCGTTCTCTACCAGGATACGAATCAGCTCCGGAATCACCAGTGTGGGATGGGTATCATTAATCTGAATCGCTGCATACTCATCCATTTTGTACAGATCGCGTCCGGCATCCTTCAGTTCCTTGATAATCAGCTGCGCACCGTTGCTTACCATAAAGTATTCCTGATAAATACGCAACAGGTTACCGGCTTCATCAGAATCATCCGGATACAGGAACAATGTCAGGTTCTTGTCAACTGCTTCCTTATCAAAGGAAATACCTTTCTCCACCAGACTCTCGTCCACAGACTCCAAATCAAACAAATGGAGCTTGTTCTTACCGTTTTCATATCCAATGACATCCATGTCATAAAGTACGGATTTTACTTTTCTATTCCCGAATGCCACCTCAAAGGATACTCCTGTGGGCTTCAACCAGGAATTTTTCTCAATCCATTCATTTTTCTCCGCATTCTGTAAACGATTCTGAAATACCTGCTTGAAGAGACCAAAATGATAGTTCAAGCCAATTCCGTCTCCGGGAAGTCCCAGAGTTGCAATGGAATCCAGAAAACATGCCGCAAGACGTCCCAAACCGCCATTCCCCAAGGAGGGCTCCGGTTCTGCCTCCTCAATATCTGCCAGACATTTTCCGTTTGATTCCAGAATTTCTCTCAATTCTTCATAGATACCCAAATTGATCAGGTTGTTGGACAGAAGCTTACCAATCAGAAATTCCATGGAAATATAATAAACCTTCTTCTCTCCCCGAATCGCGGGAGTTGCTTCCATCATATCCTTCGTCATTTGAAGTACGCAATCATACAGCTGTGTATTGGTACAATCTGCAATGTTTTTTCCATATGTTTTTTCTGTTACTTCCAATAGCTTTGTTTCCAAATTCATAGCTTCCTCCAAATATCCTTCTCTCCTTGAGTCTTCCCGTTTTTTTAAATACTATCCTAAGAATACCACAGGAAACAGCTTTCTACAATGTATAAAACGGACATGACCCCGGTCACATCCGTTTCCACTGATACTTTATTCCGTTTCTAATAATTCCTGATAAAACTGATTATAGTCCGTTCTGCCATCCTTAATAAATTTAATGGCCGAAGAAGGATGACTGTTCAGTACACCGGTCATCAGATAGGGAATATCATATCCCCAAAGCACGCCTTCCTCCTTCAATTTCAGCATATGCTTCTCAACAAACTTCATTACCGGCATAATATTGTATTTTGGATTCTTCAAAAAAGCCAGTAAGGATTCCAGATAGCAGTTGCCGGCGCCGCGTCCCATACCACTTACGGTCGCATCCAGATAGCTGACTCCCTGACGCAGAGCCTGAATGGTATTGGCGAATGCAAGCTGCTGATTATTATGCGCATGGATACCAATCTGCTTATTGTACTTTGCAGCTATGTTTAAGTATTTGTCCGCCAAATGCTCAATCTGCTCAGGATAAAAAGCGCCGAAGCTGTCCACCAGATAAATAATATCCACTCCGCTCTTCGCCAACAGCTCCAGACCGGCATTCAAATCCTTATCATTTACCTTAGAAACTGCCATCACATTAACAGTTGTCTCATACCCCTTTACTTTTGCATCTTCAATCATCTCCACTGCTGCAGGAATCTGGTGGATATAGGTTGCTGTACGCACCAGATCCACTACACTGTCCTTACGCTCCGGAATATCCTTCTTGTAGTCAGTTCGTCCAACATCGGTCATAACAGAAATCTTCAGGGGGCTATCGTTCTCACCGACAATGGCGCGGATATCCTCCTCATCGCAGAATTTCCACTTTCCAAAATCCTTCACATCAAAGATTTCCTTAGATGCCTTATATCCGAACTCCATGTAATCAACGCCTGCTTTAATATTTGCCTGATACAAATCCTTTACAAATTTATCATCAAAGCGGAAGCTGTTCACCAATCCGCCATCTCTCAACGTACAGTCCAATACCTTAATATCGGGACAGTATGACATTAACGTTCTGCTTGTTTCTACTGCCATTTCTCTTTCCTCCAAATCCTGCTAATCCAGCCTTATTGGCTTTTCCGCACTTTAAACTGTAAAACTTTAAACCATTAAAGTTTACTATAAGTTACACCCTTTTGGGGCTTTTGTCAAGAGGCAATCTTCATCTCCTTCCGACAAATTGTATCGACTCTTCAATCGACTCTTCAATCGACTTTTCCTCAACATTCCTGAGCTGTCTGTTTCTTTTTGGCTTCCTTTTCCAATTTATTCCGCTCTCTCAATTCTGTAAAAAAGGTTTTCAGCATATCACTGCACTCCTGCTCCAATATGCCTCTTTCCACAGACACCTGATGATTAAATTGCGGCATATCCAAAATATTCAATAT
>CAYOHU010000180.1:0-4045 GCA_964403845.1 uncultured Acetatifactor sp. | reverse complement strand
TTCAGATTGGTCACAACCTCACTTGCCACAAAGGATTTTTCATAGTCCGTCATTGCATTGTACTCTTTCTCCAATGCATCAATTATCTCCGCGTCATGCATATCAATGCCGTTGACACCGGGAAGCTTATTCATCTTCACAACGAACTCATATGCCTTATCATAGGCAGCAAGATATTCCGCATCTGCAACAGTATCCAAATCCTCCAACGCATAAAGCTCTTCATTGATGGATAGGTATGCTTTATTGTTTTCATACACTACATAATCCACTTTTCCTTGAACATACTTCGATTCTCCGGATGAAGTGGTTGTCTTCACATAGACCTCCTGCCCCACAAGTCCACTGGCTCTCTGCAAATCCATACTGGAGGACATATTCTGCATCTGTTCTACCTGAGAGAACTGCGCATACTGAGAAATGTACTCTGTATTTGAGGTAGGTTCCAAAGGATCCTGATACTTCATCTGTGCAACCAGCAGTTGCAGAAAAGCATCCTTATCCATATCGCTTCCGGAAGTCTTGGAAGTATTCTTCAAAGAATTCTGCGACGCTGTTTCCACAATCTTTCCATCTTCTATCGGTGCTACTAATGCCATCCTTTCTCCTTTCTGATACGAACTGCTTTCGTATCTCTGTTAAGCGGTATAATCAACCGTATTGCCGTTAGCTGCCATCATCTGTGCCGCAAGCTGTTCTTCCTCGTCCATAGCGCTCATATCCTCCATGGAAAAGACTCCCTCCAGCTGAATTCTCCGGCTTCTGGATCGCCTTTCCGGCTCATCATGCTGTCCGCCTCGACCCTGTTCCAGATTCTCTTCAAACAGATGTGTCTGCACTGTAACCTCAATCGCATCCACCTTCAAACCCTGCTCTGCAAAGCTTTCCTTCAACTGAATCATCTGGCTTTCGAGTGCTGCCTTGACAGTCTCATTCTGAGTAATAAACTGTGCCGTAACTGCTCCGCTCTTCGATGCCACATGAACCTGCAGTGTTCCCAGATTAGCCGGGTGAAGCTGCATTTGCAAATCTGACATATCAGGCTTCACCTGAATCTTCATATAATCCATGATCTGCCTCATAATATTCATCGTGTCCGCATCCCAAGATGAAGTGGTCTGTGAAAGCTGCTGTAGCTGTGGTTCAAAGTTCGTTGTACTCTGATTCTGCAGCACAAACGCTTCCCCAGTTCCTCTGTTTTCTACAGCACTCCGGTAGGCATCGTTATTTTCCTCACCTCCATCCAAGCTTTGATCCTTATTTTGCTTCTGTGTGTCGGCTTTTTCTGCATCATACGCACTTATCACAGCATTTTCTGCTTCACCTGTGGTTGTCTCATCCGTTCGTGTTGATACTGTTTCCGCTGAAGCCTTTGCTTCTTCATCCACTGTCACTTCAATAAACGGAGTCTCGTCCGCAATATTGTCTGCCGCCATTTGCACCAACTGCGTAACGTCTGTCTGAACAGCCTCTTCCACATTTTCCAGCAAACCGTTCAACTGCTCCATCAACATCTGATATTGTTGATAAAGCTCCTCATTGGTGAGTAACGAAGCGGTCTCCTGCTCACCGCCTGCCGCCAGAATCAATTGCCCCAGAGTATCCTGCTGCAGCACATCAAGCTGTTCCATACCCAGATCCTGCATCAGGCTCTGCAGTTCTTCGGCCGTTATTCCAAACGCATCCGCAAGCTTCTGAGCCATCTCCGTCGCAGCGATTCCGAGAACTTCCATGGCTCTGTTCCACTCCTCGGGTGTCATGTTTTTAAGCTCATCCGTGTTCTTCTCATCCTTAGGTTTCTCTTGAGATATCGCTCTCTTGTATGAGTTCTTTGATTTCAGAGAATTTTTGACGATAGCCTTCTCTTTTGGCATCGTTCTTTCTCTCTCCGAAGCAGACTCTGCTGAGAAGCTCTTCTCCGTCCGATGATTCCAAACATTTTCAAAGCTCACCCGATTTACAGCCTGTGATGTCATGGTTGCCCCTGAAGTTGCAGCTCCGTTCAACACTGTTCCAATACTTTTTACCGGTAAACTTGTCATCCTCTCCCTCCTTTCTTCTTTTTTCGGAAGCCCAAACAGCATCCAAAGTGTATATCGGTCAAAATCCCTGTTTTCTTAAGACTCCGGATCCATTATCTTGGTAAGTCGTCCCGCAATCTCAGGATCCATCACCCCCATAATATTTCCGCGATCCTCCGGACTCATCTGCCCAAGGATTCGCGCCACCAAATCCAGATTATCGGTCATGGTCTCAAACAATGCAGCTGCAGCCTTGGGTTTCATACTGGAATATGCATCCACATAATCCCGAATTTCCTTGCTCTCCTCCAGTTGCGTAACCACCTGCTTGTAAATATACTCAGCGGTGGTTGGATCCATCGACTCATAATACTCCTGAAACGCTTCCTTGCCCGGTCCTTTCTCAGAATACACAACATCCTCGTAGAATTCCGTGCGAATTCGCTGAAACTCAACCTGTTTCTCTTCAAATTCCTTTAAACGGACTACCTCAGCCTTCAGATTATCCAAATCTTCATTCTTAGACGCTGACTCATTCTGCGCTTTTTCCAGTTCAAGCTCCAGATAACGAATCTGCTCCACCGCATCTTTTAGACTGGTGTATCCCCCATAGCTCTCTGAATCCGTTGTCTCCGTCAACGAATTCCCCGGTAATATCCGATTCACCACAGGCACATCCTTAAGAATAGGGGTGAGCACACTGCTTCCAAAGCCTCCGATATCCAATTTTATAATGACACAAATCACTGCGACCCACAAAACCACGATCAGAGCCGTCGCGCCGAACGTAAGCAGACCATTGCCATCCTCATCATCTGTCAGAGACTCCTCGCGCTTTGCGATTTCTTTGGCTCGGCGCTTTGCTTCCTTCTTCTGCTCTCTCTGCTGTTTTTTTAGCTGTTTTTTTTCATTTTGTATCTGTTTTTTTTCCGATTCAGCTATCAATTCCTCTTGGCTTTTTTCCCTTGCCATCAGTTCTTCACCTGCCTTTTCTGACCATAGGTATAGCTGGTCAGTTCATCCACTGTCTTGCTTTCCTGTTTGTTTTCATCCTGCAGGAATTCCTCGAAAGCCTTCTCTCGCAGCACCTCGTAAGTCTTTCGTTCCTTCATGACCTCCGCCAGCTTTTCTCTTGCTGTATTCAGCATCTTCTCCGCCAACGCGACCTGATTCTGCTGTTGCAGAATATATTCATCCATCCGAAGCAATGCGCTCTTATTATCCTCAATATCCTTCACTCGAAGTACCCCCATAAGAAGATGCTTTGCCTCCTCCTCATAGTTCGCCTTCCTCCGATATAACTCTTCAAGCTTCTCGTTCTCTTCATCAAGCCTGTTTTTCGCTGTTGAAAATTCCTGTTTGGCCTGTGTTTCTATCTTTAGCTTAATATCCAGAATATTTTGCAACGAATATCGAAATCTTGCCATAATCCATCACCTACATATCCCGAAACAGGTCCTCCAACAAGGATACACTCTCTTCAAACGCATATTTTTCTTCTACATCCTGACACAGAAAACCATTCACCTCATCAATCTTGGATATCGCATAATCAATGGAAGGATTACTGCCACTCTTATACGCACCAATATTAATTAAATCCTCTGCCTCGTTGTAAGTGGCCAGCACTGTTTTTAACCTACTGGCTGCCTGTTTATGCTCCCTCGCCGCAATCTGGCTCATACATCTGGAAATACTCTGCAGAATATCGATCGCCGGATAATGATTTTTATGTCCCAATTTACGACTGAGCATAATGTGTCCATCCAAAATACTTCGGGCTGTATCAGTAATCGGCTCATTGAAATCATCACCATCAACCAGCACTGTGTATAAACCGGTAATAGAACCCTTGGAGGCACGTCCGGCACGCTCCAAAAGCTTTGGCATCTCCGAATAGACACTGGGCGGATACCCTCTGGTAACAGGAGGTTCCCCACTGGCCAGCCCTATTTCTCTCTGTGCCATGGAAAAACGAGTGAGGGAATCCATCATCAACAGGACATCCTTTCCCTGATCCCTGA
>CAYOHU010000179.1:0-4052 GCA_964403845.1 uncultured Acetatifactor sp. | reverse complement strand
CCAAGCACCCAGCGTACTGCATCAGCAACATTACTCTTCCCACTTCCGTTAGGTCCAACAATACCTGTAATACCGTTGTGAAATTGGAACACTATCTTGTTTGCAAATGATTTAAATCCTTGTACTTCAATACTCTTTAAATACATATCCTCTATCCCTCAACAGCAGGAGCGCCTGATATGCTGCCTGTTGCTCCGCTGCCTTCTTTGTTCTGCCAAAACCTTTTCCGATACCTTCGTTCTCCATGTATACCTCCACCACAAAGGTCTTGTCATGCTCCGGTCCGCTCTCTTCCAAAAGCTCGTAATGAAAATCCTTTTTTAAGTTCCCTTGAATCACTTCCTGCAAATTACTCTTACTGTCATAAAAAAGTACCTTATCCTCTAAATCCGACAAAATAAAGGTATTAATGAATGTCTTTGCAGCCTCCATGCCTCCGTCCAGATAGATTGCACCGATTACAGCTTCCATAGCATCGGATGTGATGCTGTCACGCCTCCTGCCGCCGGTGCTCTCCTCCCCTTTTCCTAATCGCATATATTGTCCCAGTTCTAAATCTCTGGCGCAAAATGCAAGAGAAGGCTCACAAACCATTGAAGCTCGCATTTTGGTTAATTTTCCTTCCGGCCAATCCGGATGCTGTGCAAAAAGAAATTCACTGGACACCAGTTCCAGTACCGCATCACCTAAGAATTCAAGTCTCTCATAATGCATGACCTTATTGATTTTCTGTTCATTAGTAAATGAGCTGTGTGTCAGCGCCTGCTTTAATAGGGATATATCTTGAAAATGATACCCTATTTTTTCCTGCAAGGCTCTTAATGTATATCCTTCAAACATTGTTTTCCCTCCAAAACCACAAAAACAAAATATTCCTGAATAAATAAGATTCAGGAATACTTCAAGCAATCAGGATTTAGTTCACAGCACCTTTGATCAGTTCAACAGCTTCCTCAACAGTGGTAATCTTTTCTGCCTTCTCCGCAGGAATTTCAATATCGAATTCTTCTTCGATTCCCATAATTATCTGAAATACATCCAAGGAGTCGGCTCCAAGATCATCTACAAAGGTGGTTTCCATTGTAATCTCTTCAGGATCCACATTCAATACTTCCGCTATCACTTTTTTCAACTTTTCAAATTCCATTTTAATTTCCTCTTTCTTTACTGTCTTCAAACAATATTTTTTCTTTGATTTTCTCATTTATCTTCTGTTCTGAAAATGTCACACACTGCAGAATAGAATTCTTGATTTCTCCGGCATTGCTGCTTCCGTGGCTCTTGACCACCAAACCATTCAGACCAAGAAGAGGCGCACCGCCATACTCCTCAGCACTGAAGGATTTCATCATCTTCTTCAAGGCAGGCTTAACTAACAGCGCACCTATTTTGCTGCGAAGATTGCTCATCATCCCCTCTTTGATTTTCTTCATCAGACAAGAAGACACGCCTTCATACATCTTGAGCACAACATTTCCCACAAATGCTTCACACACAATAACATCTGCCACACCGGCAGGAATATCTCTGGCTTCCACACTTCCGATGAAATTGATATCAGGACAATTTTTAAGCAAAGGGAAGGTCTCCTTTACCAAAGCATTTCCCTTTTCCTCCTCTGCGCCGTTATTAATGATACCAACCCTGGGATTCTGAATCCCCAGCACATTTTCCATATACACGCTTCCCATCTTTGCAAATTGCACTAAATGCGAAGGTCGTGCATCTACGTTAGCACCACAGTCAACCAGCAGACTAAAGCCGTTTAAGGTAGGAATAAGCGGAGCTAACGGCGGTCTCTCCACACCCTTGATTCTGCCTACGATTACCTGTCCTCCAACCAACACGGCACCGGTACTTCCTGCAGACACAAAGGCGTCGCAAACACCATCCTTCACCATATACATTGCTTTTACAATAGAGGAATCCTTCTTTTTGCGAATAGCCATCACCGGCGGCTCTGCCATCTCGATCACTTCCTCCGCATGTACTACCTCTATCCGTGAAACATCATACTGATATTTCTTCAGTTCTTCTTGCACAATCGGCTCACGACCTACCAGGAAAACCTTGACGCGTTTATCCGAATTAACCGCATCCACTGCACCTTTTACAGTCACCTCGGGAGCATTATCTCCACCCATGGCATCCACTGCAACCTTTACCATCTCGGCCATCGTTTCGTTCCTTCCGCTTCTTACAATTCTAAATACCTTTTTAACTATACTAAACCACCATATAAAAATCAAGTAAAATCCTCCAAAACAATTAATATTTTGGAGGATTCCGTTTCATTGATGCCGAGAACTTACATTCCCTATATAAGCTTCTTATTTATTTGCTTTTTTCCTGTCAAAATAACTCTTGGTTTCCTTGACCACAACACCACTCAGCGCAATCAATGCAATCATATTGGGGATTGCCATCATTCCGTTAAAGATATCTGCAATCGTCCAAACAGCCTTCACCGTCATATAGGGGCCAATAAATACACAGGCAATGTAAAGCCATCTGTATATCTTTGCCGCCTTAACGTTATTTCCTGTCAAGTAATCCAGACAACGTTCACTGTAATAGTCCCAGCCCAGAATTGTAGTAAATGCAAAGAATACAAGACTGACCATCAGAATAAAAGCACCAACCTGCTCCGGGAAAGGCAAACCCTTCTGGAATGCATAGGTAGTGACTTCAACACCTTCCAAACCCAAATCCCGTTCCCATGCGCCGGTAACCATAATGCTAAGACCCGTCATCGTACAGACAATCAAAGTATCAATAACAGTACCCAGCATGGAAACCAGCCCCTGCTCCACCGGTTCATCCGTCTGTACTGCCGCAGCTGCAATAGGCGCACTACCAAGTCCTGCCTCATTAGAGAAAATACCTCTTGCAATTCCCTTCTGCATTGCCAGCAGAATAGCTCCAAGTGCACCGCCCGCTGCCGCACGAAGACCAAACGCACTCTCAATAATAGTAGCGAAGGCGCCGGGAATCTTCTTATAATTTACAACCAGAATAATTACGGCAGCAACAACATAGAGAATTGCCATGAAAGGAACCACAATCTGAGATACTGTTGAAATTCTTTTCAAACCGCCGATAATAACCAATGCTACACAAGCTGTCAGAATTACTCCGGCGATTACTACAGACCATGAGTAATCATTCCCAAACAGATTAACTGTCCAGGTGTTATCTGCATCAAAGAAGTTCTTAACCGCACTGGTAATGCCATTGATCTGAGTGAATGTACCGATACCCATCAGACCAACACAAACACCGAAGAACGCAAACACCTTAGCAAGCCATTTCCATTTGGAGCCCATACCCTTTTCTATGTAATAAAAAGGACCGCCAACGACATGTCCGTCCTCTGCCACTGTGCGGAACTTGATGGCCAGCAGACATTCAGCATATTTGGTCGCCGTTCCAACCAATGCTGCAATCCACATCCAGAACAAGGCACCGGGGCCACCTGCTACAATAGCAGTTGCAACACCGACAATATTTCCGGTACCGATGGTAGCGGAAAGCGCCGTACACAGAGCAGCGAAACTGGAAACCTCACCCTCTTCACCTTTTTTATCATTTGCGAACATCTTCTTCACTGCCAACGGGAATCTGGTAATCTGCAGACCTTTCAAACGAAGGGTTAGGAAAAGACCTCCGACAAGAATCAGGACAATCAGGGGAACACCCCACACAAGATCATCCACTTTCTCTAAAAAACCGGTAATTGTTTCAAACATTTTTCTTCTCTCCTTAGTATTATTTTGTGTCGGTGAACGCCAAGAATTATTACCATTTCCATTCCTACCGTAACACGCAAAAAAAGAGTTGATATCCATCAACCCCTCTAAAGAGCAGAACTCGCACTTATCATGCTCTGTCCTTTTGCCTGAGAGATAGGCAGCCCGTTCCGGGAACTGCTGTACACCTTCGGCGCTTTGCTACGCAAAGACTCTCCAGAGATTTTTAACGAAAAAGGCTTTTCTCAATAAGGAAAAGCCCTAATCTCATGTTGAAAAATTATTTAGTCAACGCTAACAACC
>CAYOHU010000178.1:0-4057 GCA_964403845.1 uncultured Acetatifactor sp. | reverse complement strand
AATAATGCTATTATAAAAAAAGCTTACGAAAAAGGAGTAGAAAAAATTATGTCAGGACATTCTAAATTTGCAAACATTAAACATAAGAAGGAAAGAAATGATGCTGCAAAGGGAAAGATTTTCACCATTATCGGCAGAGAAATTGCGGTTGCAGTGAAAGAGGGCGGTCCCGATCCTAATAATAATTTCAAGCTTGCTACAGTAATTGCAAAGGCAAAGGCGAATAATATGCCTAATGATACCATAGATCGTGGTATCAAAAAAGCGGCAGGGGATGTAGGAAATGTTAATTATGAATATGTAACCTATGAAGGATATGGTCCTAATGGAATCGCGATTATTGTAGATGCGCTTACGGATAACAAAAATCGTACTGCTGCGAATGTTAGAAGTGCGTTCACTAAGGGGCAGGGAAATATCGGAACTCCCGGATGTGTTTCCTTTATGTTTGATAAGAAAGGGCAGATTATCATTGATAAAGAAGAATGTGATATGGATGCGGATGAATTGATGATGGTGGCTCTGGATGCCGGCGCAGAGGATTTCGCTGAAGAGGAGGACAGCTATGAGGTATTAACAGATCCTGATGGATTTGAAGATGTCCGAAAGGCGTTGGAGGAAGCGGGTATTCCCATGCTGAATGCCGAGGTGACCATGATTCCTCAGAATTACGTGGAGCTTACTGATGAGACGGCAATCAAGAATCTTCAAAAGACTCTGGATCTGTTGGATGATGATGATGATGTTCAGGCTGTATATCACAACTGGGATGAATAAAGAATCACGCACCACCTGAGGGTGGTGCTTGTTTTAGGAGGTTGCGATGGAAAAACTGGCAATTGTGGTTCCCTGTTATAACGAGGAAGAGGTGTTGAAGATCACCTCTGAGGCATTGCGCGGCGTGCTGGATGATCTGGTGAATAAGGGAAAGATTGCAAAGGATAGTTTTATTCTGTTTGTAAACGATGGGAGCAAGGATTGCACATGGGCGTTGATTGAGGAGGAGCATATGCTTCATCCCGTACAGGTAAATGGTGTGAATCTTGCCGGAAATGTTGGTCATCAGTTTGCATTGACTGCCGGATTGATTACTGCAAAGGATATGAGTGATGTTACGATATCCATTGACGCAGATCTACAGGATGATGTTTCTGTGATCGAAGAAATGATTGACAAATTCCACGCAGGACATGATATCGTTTACGGAGTCAGAAAGGAGCGTAAGACTGACACCTTCTTTAAACGTACCACGGCACAGGGCTTTTATAAAATTATGGACATGATGGGCGTAAAGACAATATATAATCATGCGGATTTCCGATTGATGTCCCGACGTGCGGTTGAACAGTTTTCCAAATATGAAGAGAGTAACCTTTTTTTGCGCGGCATGATGCCCTTGTTGGGGTATCAGACGGATTGTGTCTATTATGATCGCAAGGAGCGTGTCGCCGGAGAATCGAAGTATCCACTGAAGAAAATGATTGCCCTTGCATTTAATGGGATATCCTCATTCAGCGTGAAGCCAATTACTTTGATTTTGGGAGTCGGACTTCTCATTGTATTTATGTGTATACTGGCCGCTGTGTATGCTTTGGTTTCTTATGCGATGGGGAACGTAGTTCCCGGATGGACCTCCTTAATTTTGTCTATATGGTTTTTGGGAGGTTTACAATTGCTGGCAATCGGACTTGTTGGGCAATATATCGGAAAGGTTTATATTGAAGTAAAGCACAGACCTCGTTACAATATCGAAAAAATATTATCCTCTGAAGAAAAATAGGAAGAGTTGATATGAACCAGAAAAATGCATTTAGTTATATAATGTGGTTTGTCTATTCTGTGGCTGTGTGTGCCGCTCTGTTTGTAATATCCGGCACCTTGAGCAAACAGGCGGGATACTCAATGATGGTTGGCTATGGTGTCAGTGGAATTTGGCTGACTCTATGTGGGTTGATCGTGTTTTTGATACATAAGCTGGCTACCGTTCAGAAGTGTACAAGAGAATCCGATGGCATGTTCCCACTCGTGGCGGAAAGCCTGATAGTGGTGCTTTTGTTTGCGTTAGGGATTTTTTTACGAGTCAGAGGTCTGTCAGACGCCGGAGAAGCTGCTGCTTATTATGAGGTGGCTAAGGTGGCAGAAGGGCAGAGTATTCCGACTGTGGTTCATGGTGCAGTTTATCTCTATCTTCAACTACTGCATACAGTATTCCTGATATTTGGCAATAGGTTTTTGGTCGGAATTTGGTTGCAGATAGCTTTACAGATGATAGCGGGATTCTTTTGCTATCGTGCAGTACGAAAAATGGCCGGAGTATTGACTTCACTTATTACCCTTGGATTTGTGATGGTCGGTTCAATGATGGTTAGTAATGCTCTGATACTTTCACCGGAGGTGTTGTTTTTTACAATTTTTTCAATTGCATTATATGGTTGCGCCGGATGTGTCAGGAAAAGTGAGAGAGCAATCCGCTGTCTGCTGTCAGGGTTGCTTATTGCATTTGTCAGCTATTTAGATATTTTGGGTATTGTGTTATTGGTGGTGACAATCATCGGGATATTACAAAAGTACGGTCAGGAAGATTGTTCGATATCGGGTCGTATCGTTGGTGCTCTGTGCTGTTGCCTAAGCTGTTGTGTCGGTTTGATTCTGACACTTCAGATAGATGCCTGGGTAAGCGGTCAAACATTAACAGATGTGATTTTGGCATGGTGGAAGGTGTACATTCCTTCGACATTTGAACTTACGACAGTGTTTAATGTGCAGAATATCAGCGTGGAATTCCTGCTTCTTTTACTGTTTATGGCAATCGGTATTTTCAGCTTTTGGTGCAGCTTTGAGAAAGAGCGTCTGAGCCTATGGATTTGTTTTGCTACCATGTTGATGCTGCTACAGTGCTTTGGGATGACAACACCTGAGGTGAACGGATGTCTGTATATATACACAGCTTTTATAATTTTGACCGGCGTAGGGTTAACCGGTATGTTTGACCATGGAAGTATTACTGTGGGCGACAAGGAAAAGATTGCAGGAAAGACTGTGGAAGAGCCGGCGGTTCGTCGGGATGTGAGAAACCCTAAGGTCGATGAAGCAGTGGAAATGGAAACGGAAGCAACAGCACCGGAGCCTCCGAAAGTAAAATTTTTGGAAAATCCTATGGCTCTGCCGAAGAAGCATGTCAAAAAGGTTCTTGATTTTGACAGAAACCTGAATGATGCGCAGGAAGATTATGATTTGCCGGTGGACGATAATGATGATTACGATATTTAATCCTTTCGCCAAGAAGACAGGATAAAAAATCATATATTGGAAATCTTATAAAGAACTGTTTCGAATCAGAAATACGGAACGGTTCTTTTTTGTTAAAGACAATGTCGGAAATTAAAATATGTATGGTGATGGAAGGGAGCAGTATATGACAGATAACAGGAAGAATGTCGGCTGTAATGGCAATGAAGAGCAAAGAATAGAAAGGGAAAAGCATCAGGATGAAAGAATCGAGCAGACAGGTCAGATGACCTTACATGATAAAGTGAAGAATCAGGATATTCATCTGATATCCATTATTGGAGAAATTGAAGGACATGAAAATTTGTCCGGCAATTCCAAAACTACAAAGTACGAACACATTTTACCGCAGCTTGCAGCCATCGAGGACAGTGAGGAGATAAAAGGGGTTTTGGTACTGTTAAATACCATGGGCGGAGATGTGGAGGCGGGGCTCGCCATTGCAGAAATGCTGGCTTCCCTGAGTAAGCCAACAGTGTCATTGGTATTGGGAGGAAGCCATTCCATTGGTGTGCCCATTGCTGTGAGCACGGATTATTCTTATATTGTTCCTACAGGAACCATGGTCATTCATCCGGTGAGAATGAACGGTATGGTTATCGGTGTGCGTCAGACATTTGATTATTTTAAGCAAATACAGGACAGAATCACGGGTTTTGTATGCAGTCACTGTGATATCAGTCAGAATCACTTAGAGGAACTGATGATGGAGACCGGGATACTTACGAAGGATGTTGGATCCATTTTAGTAGGTGAAGAAGCAGTGAAG
>CAYOHU010000177.1:0-4096 GCA_964403845.1 uncultured Acetatifactor sp. | reverse complement strand
TACATTTTGTATACACATTCCACAAGCAGTTCATCCTCATAATCTATATGCTCCACCAAATACTCCAGAAGCTTCAAAAAGCTTCCTTCCCCTTCATAATACGGAATATAGAGAAAGGAGAAAATATTACTTTCCAAATCCTGAAATATCTGTTCCGGATACCAGAGGATATTGCTTTCATCCAAAAGAAACCTTGCCAGCTCCGTATGGATCTGTTCAAGACTCCACATAAAATCCTTTAGCCATGCTCTTGTAATACATCTCTTTCCGTATAGCTGCGTAATATTTTGCTTTGAGGTGACATCATAATATAAGTATGCCAAACCATTCAGATAACGCAGACTGCAGGGCAGAAGCCCTTTAATGCCTCCACGGCTCAGAATGCAATACTGATATTTCTTTTCCTCCGGCTGCTTATCCAGAAGAATTCTCTCATAGTTGCAATGCATACTCCTTATATATTCTGTCTGTAACATTTTCATCCTCCCGTTATTTTACGATAGCTACGAATAAAGTGAACCGGTGATATGATATCATTTTCATACGCCGCCGTAGCCTCTGCGCTTGCAGTTCCCGGTATCAGTTCGCCAAAGGGAAATCTTATTCTCCCCTTTTGTTTTACATAAATCGTACCCTTTTCAATTTTCAATTCCGGTTCACCGCTTTCCCACGCAATATATTTTTCCCCATAGACCTGATCAGCCATTTTCCGAAGCTGCCGTATTCTTTCCTCATTGTCCTCCGATTGCAGGGCAGCCCCCTGCAACGCCAGAACTCCTGCATCCTGCTCCATCAAACATCTATTGTATTGAAAAAACCACAAATATATCATCCACAAAATAAATATCATTATCATCGGCAAAACCATTGCTGCTTCCACAGTAAAATAACCTCTCACCTTCTGCTCCATTGCCTTCATGACAAAACAGCCCTTCACTTTCCGTCTCATTGCTTCCTCCTTCAACACATCACAGCTTCCGTACACAGCTGTCGCAGAATAAAAACAATTGCCAGAAACGGAAGATATGGCAGCTTTGTATTCTTGCGGACCTTACGAAGAAAAAGCAACAAAATAGAAACCGCGGAAAGCAATAACAGGCTAAAGCCGAATAACAGCATGATTTCCCGATATCCCAGACACACTCCCAGCTCTATCAGCACCACTCCATCCGCGTAGCCCGCCTTCCCCGATAATCCGGCGATTGCCAACAAGAAGGCTCCCGGTATGATTCCCAAAAGCATCTCCGTCCACAAAAGCTCACCCTGTACACATCTGTATATTCCCAGTCCTGTCAATATGCCCACGCCTGCTGCCAGCCACAGAACAGAAACACTGCCCTCCCTGTAATCTTGAATTCCCAGAATGGTCAGGTAGATCAACACCACTAACATCATCCCTATTTTTCACCACCATTTCTCTTATTTTGACCAACCCTACTTACGTGCACAACGGCTGCAGGGTCTGTATTTTCCGGCATCCTTCTTACACAACACATGTATTTTCCTCATTAATCCCGCACAATCCCTCCTGAAGTGAATTTTGTCTCCATCCTCCGTAATGTATACACTCCCAACAGCCCCGCTATCTCTGCAACGCATGCATGGCGTATAGCTTCTGCCTTCCGAATTACGGCTTTCATATGCCTCCCGTAAGCTCACCTGTCGCACAGAGAGGGATAAATAGCTACATTTTGCATCTTCATGATATACTACCCCGTTTTCGGTAACGTAAACCTTCTCCGTGCTCTCGCTCTCACCTTCGGTTCCCGGTATAGAATATCCGTTCCACAAATGCCCATAATATCGATTCGCCATCCGGAAGGAAGTAAATCCCGCGACGCTGCTAAACGGAGCCACACGATAGGTAACCAGTATTTCAAAATAATCCTGCTCATTAAAAATCTCGCTTTCCCAAAACTGCAGACCTTTTGCGCCATCCGCAATGGGGGATTCCTCCAAATATTTTGCTCCGACATCATTTATGATTTCCTGCTTAAGATAGGTATAGGAAAATCCGACGTCCATCAATTCTTGCAGCAATTCATTCTCAACTTTCCCCGGTCCGCTCTCAGCAAGTGCATAGCCATAGACCGCCATACGGTTTCCCGCATTGCAAACAGCAAATTCCAGATTTCCGTGTAATCTTATTAATTCTATGGCACAGCTTAGATTCAGGAAAAAGAATAGGAATAGAGGCAATACAACAGACGCCTCCACTGTCATACCGGCCTGCACCCGCTGTGACAGGGAGGTGAACAGCGATATCCCCTTTATGGCATTGCAATTCCTTTTAGATTGGGTAATTTGTCTGTATCGACAGAATAATAAGCCTTGGGCAAAGCTTTGATAATCACTATTTCGTTTCGAAGAAGGTCTCTTTTGATTTGTTAACAGTTGCTTGACGTTCCTGCTCTGCCATAAAGGAGACATCGCTATTCACCTCCCGTCTGCTTTCAGTATTTTTGGAAACCTTTGCTAATATTTTTTGCTCCTGCTAAGCTCATATTGATAACCGTACTTACTTTTTACCCGAATGCAAAATACAACCTGATCGTAGCAATTATCCAATCGAAAATAGGAATTCCCCGGCGTTATGCGAATATCTGCCTCTACCATATCCATTGCCCGGCAGGTCAAAGCATCGATATCTGTAAACATCATCAGAACCCTCAGATAATCTTCGTAGCTGAGTCCCCCGGAGGATGTTTTGTCCGAGTTCTTTCCAAAATGCAGCGCCGACTCTATGTCATAATGCCAGCTCGATTTATCCTTTATCAACGGAACCCTACCGCCGCTCAGCAGCATTTCCACATCATAAAGACTTTCTGCATATGCCCAGCCCAGAAGCAGTGCTGTTTTTAAAAGTGCCGCAAGCTCAGGCACCTGCAGAAGCGCAGTCAAGACAGTGGCAACCACCTCCGCTTCCATACATTTCTCCGTATCAGAAAACAGATATACCGCATTTGCCGCCTCACGAATTGCACAGATTACATTCACAACCCATTTCAGATTTGCGATATCACTATTCTTATTAGCCAGCAGATATTCCACCTGATAATCCATGGCTCCTGCCTCTTTCTCGGCATCATAATGCCCCAAATATCTCAGCAAATATTCCTGAAAGAAGAATCTCTCTGTCAACGTCTTCTGACCCGTGAGGGTATCCGTCAAAAGATTCCCGCAATTGACCCGGTTCTGCGCTATTCGCTGAGATATGACATCCTCCGTCTGCAGACTCTTTGTCGATAATTCATCCGCATTCTCCACCACATATTCCAGAATTCCTTTCTTGCGAATATCCTCCAATTCACTTGTGGGGTTCTGTACCTCTACTGTACTCCACACATCTTCAGCAATTTGTATTTCCCGTCCGTTATACGCCTGAAGCTGTTCATCCACGGCCTGTTTCTCAGCCGCAACATCTCGTTCGGCAAGACCGTTATCCTCAATCACCTGTAACCATTGTTGTAAATCCTGTAACAGCACAAGATTGCAATCGTCCTTCATTGCTTCCACAGCTCGTCTGCGAAATACGGTTCCGTTTTCATCCGTCAGAATGGAGGCACCCTTTAATTCAACCGAATCAACAGTAATCGCCAGAAAATCCCTATATAGATAATCCGACAGAAAAACATCCTCCAGAGACAGATTGCGCTCCAGATATTCCCGCAAATGCTGTGTGACTGCCTCCACACCGGTGGCAGAGGTTCCATAGGAGGAATCAATTGCAAACAGATTAAACTGTGCAAGCAGCTCCCTGTGATATTCTGCCAGTATACTGTTGAGTCCTATCTCAGTTACGCATTCGGCTTCCACTCGTATGGCGTTACTTCTGGTTCCTTCTATCAATGTCAGACACAGGGATATGAGCACTGTCATTACCAGTGTAAGATATACCGTCAGATAGCCGTAACAGCTTCCTGTCTTACGTTTTCTCAGCATCAGATTTTATTGGTTTGGGTGGTGATTTTAGAGAAAATGGAGTTCACAATTTTGGTAATCTGCTCCTTAAAGATAATCACCAAACCTACCAGCACCACAAATATATTTACTATGGGATTTCAAATGCAGTGTTTTCAATGGTTGTAACACCATA
>CAYOHU010000176.1:0-4107 GCA_964403845.1 uncultured Acetatifactor sp. | reverse complement strand
CCACATGAGCAAAAGGAAAGTGCTGAAAGCACGTTTTTGCGAATGGGATGCTGAAAAGTTACGAAAAATATATATACAACGAATTGTACGCAAACTATAACAGATTGGTAACTATCATTAAAAAACATATTGCCAAAAGTGACGGCAGAATGGAGGAACATCATGGGAAATAAAACAAAAACAATATTGGGTCTGGCAGCAATCACTGCTACTACGCTGCATATTATTAACCGGATTCAGTATTCTCATGCAACCATAAAAAATATTTTACCTTCAACGCAAAACAGATATTACGAATGGCGCTTCGGAAAAATTAAATATGAAAAAAAAGGCTCAGGAGAACCCTTACTGCTGCTTCACGACCTGACACCGGGAAGCTCCTCCTACGAATTTAGCAAAATATTTGATGCCTTATCTAAAAAATATGAGGTTTATAGTATCGACTTACTGGGTTATGGATTATCAGATAAACCAAATATCACATTTACCAACTATCTCTATGTTCAGCTGGTAACAGATTTTATAAAAAACATAATTGGAAGAAAAGCAAATATCCTAGCAACCGGTGATTCTTTTCCGATTGCAGTAATGACCTGCCACAACGATAATAATGTTGTAAACAGACTAATTGCTATTAATCCCCCCAGTCTGTATCAATTAAACCAGATACCGTCAAAGCAAACCAAAATATTAAAGCTATTAATGGACACTCCTGTTTTGGGAACATTTATTTATAATTTACACACCGGAAAAGAAGCAATTTCCAAATTGTTCCGGGAACAATACTTTTACAATCCTTGCAATGTGAAGGAAAAAGATATTGATTCCTATGTAGAAGCTGCCCATATCTCTGATTTTCATTCCAAGCATGCATATACAAGCTATATCGGACGATACTTAAATACCAATATTGTACATGCGCTGAAGGAGATTGATAACAGTATCTACATGATTGCCGGTGAAGAAAAGGAAGATAACAAAAATATTATAGATAACTATATTTATTACAACAATGCAGCGGAGGTGACATATCTTCCAAAAACAAAACAGCTTCCTCATTTGGAGAAAGCTGAATCCGTTCTGTCCTGTTTAGACATGTATTTATCATAAACTACAATGGTTCTTTCCCGGGAAGGCCCGCCTTTCTGGGAAATTTTTTTGGAGTTTCTTTCACTTTTTCGATTACAAAAAGATTTCGATAGATATCAGAATCCGGCAGCACAAATTCTACCTGTTCTGATACCCTGCCTCCAAGCAGCTTAATCGCATTTTGGGCTGCTTCTCTTTCTTCCGCAATCTTTTCCGATTTGTAGGAAATGAATTTTCCCCCTACTTTTACAAACGGAAGACAATACTCAGAAAGAGTGGATAAATTGGCAACAGCACGGGAAACACATAAATCATATTTTTCACGCAGCTTTCCCGCTCCGGCAAAATCCTCTGCTCTTCCGTGAACCGTATCAACACCTGTTAATCCTAATTTTTCAATTACAGCATTTAGAAATTGTATTCTCTTATTTAAAGAATCCAATAGGGTAACCTGCAATTCAGGATAAGCAATCTTTAATGCAAGTCCGGGAAATCCGGCACCGGTTCCCACATCAATTACAGACAACGGCTTTGATACATCATACGCCTTAATCAAGGAAATACTGTCTATAAAATGCTTTTTCATCACTTCATCATATTCAGTGATGGCGGTAAGATTCATTACATTATTCCATTCCACCAACATTTCATAATAGAGAATGAATTGTTCTATCTGCTGCTCGGACAAAACAATACCTAAGCTGTCCAAATCCTTTTGAAATTGAGTAGTGTTATAATTTTCCACTGATTACCTCTTTTCGCATTCTTCGATTCTGTCAAACATTTGACTGTCTTTTTTGTTCCAAATAAACCAGAAGAACAGACACATCCGCCGGAGATACACCGGAAATCCTGCTGGCTTGTCCTACTGAAACAGGCTTAAACAGCTTCAGCTTTTGACGAGCCTCCAATCTGAGAGAAGGAACCTTATCATAATCTAAATCCTCAGGAATTTTTTTATTTTCCATTTTCTTGTACTGCTCAACCTGACGTTTTTGTCTGATAATATAACCTTCGTATTTGATTTCGATTTCAACCTGTTCAATCACATCAACAGGAAGTGTTTTTTCACCGCAAAGCTCCATTGCAAAGGCTTCTCTATCTTTGTCAATTTCTGCAAGAAGCTCATAGTTAAGCTCCGGACGACAAATTAATTCCGCAAGCGATGCAGCTGTCTTCAAAGAAGAACTGTTGTGGGATTCCAAAAAAGCCTGTATTTCTTTATTTGCTCCCACGGAGGTAGTCTTCAATCGATTCATTTCCTGAGCAATCAATTCCTCCTTTCTAAGAAGATATTGATACTGTATTTCAGAAATCAAACCAATTTCATAACCCTTCTTGCGAAGTCTCAAATCTGCATTATCCTGACGGAGAAGCAGACGATACTCCGCTCTGGAGGTCATCATACGATAAGGCTCCCTATTATCCTTCGTCACAAGATCATCAATCAAAACACCGATATAGCTTTCAGAACGATCCAGAATCAAAGGTACTCTTCCCAAAATTTTCATTGCAGCATTAATACCTGCCACCAGACCCTGACAGGCTGCCTCCTCATAACCGCTGCTTCCGTTGAACTGTCCGCCGCTGAACAAGCCCTGTACTTCCTTGAATTCCAGAGAAGGATATAACTGTCTTGCATTAATACAGTCATATTCAATGGCATAAGCATTTCTGACAATTTTACAATTTTCCAAACCCGGAACCGTGCGATACATGGCAAGCTGAACATCCTCCGGCAGAGAAGAAGACATTCCGCCAACATACATCTCGTTGGTATGAATTCCTTCCGGCTCTATGAATACCTGATGTCTTTCTTTCTCAGCAAATTTAACCACCTTATCTTCAATGGAAGGACAATATCTGGGACCGGTACCTTCAATAATACCTGCATAAATAGGAGAACGATCCAAATTATTTCTTATGATTTCATGAGTCTGTTCGTTCGTATAAGTAAGCCAACAGGAAATCTGCTCCTTTTGAATTGCTTCCGGATCGGTTGAAAAGGAGAAGGGAACTATCCTTTCATCTCCAAACTGCTCCTCCATTTTGGAAAAATCAATGCTTCTCTTATCCATTCTGGCGGGAGTACCTGTCTTAAAACGTCTCATTTCTATTCCCATATGAAGCAAAGAATCTGTTAAATGATTAGCAGCCTGCAAACCGTTGGGACCGGTATACGTAATTGCTTCACCACACAGGCATCTAGCTTTCAAATAAGTTCCGGTACAAAGAATCACCGCTTTACATTCATAAATTGCACCCGTGAAGGTCTTAACACCGGTAATATGTTTTTTTATATTTTCAGAAGCTTTTGCTTCGTTTGCTACAGCATCATAAGTTTTTCCCTGTTCGTCAATATACTCCCACAAAAGCTCGCACACTTCTGCCTGCTTGATGGTCAGATGCTCCTGATTTTCCAGCACCTTTCTCATCTCGCGGGAATATTCCGCTTTATCTGCCTGTGCTCGAAGAGAATGAACAGCCGGACCCTTGGAAACATTGAGCATTTTGGATTGGATAAAGGTTTTATCAATATTTTTTCCCATTTCTCCGCCCAGAGCATCTAATTCTCTCACCAGATGTCCTTTGGAGGAACCTCCAATATTAGGATTACAGGGCATCAGCGCAATACTGTCGACACTTACCGTAAAGATTACCGTCTCCAGTCCCAGTCTGGCACAAGCCAAGGCTGCCTCACATCCTGCATGTCCGGCACCAACCACACATACATCTACTTTTTCCCGTATCTCACTCATACTCTCATTCTCCTCACTAATAAACCAGGAATTCCTCAAATAACTTACTCCATCTACTTCCCCATGCAGAACTTAGAGAAAATTTCATTTACCAAGTCATCATCCACTTCTTCGCCAATAATCTTACCCAAAGAAGCATAAGCACTCATCAAATCAATGGAATAGAAATCCTCCGGCATACCATCAATCAGACTCTGCTTTACCATTTTCATGCTGTCTAAAGCATCCATGATTGCTGCCTTATGACGCATATTTGTGA
>CAYOHU010000175.1:0-4193 GCA_964403845.1 uncultured Acetatifactor sp. | reverse complement strand
ACCAGATTGTCATATCCCATATCTTCAATCATTTTCACCTTATCCAAAGCACTCTCCACAATGCCCTCCGCAGTTACACCACCATATTTTTCCACAAGCTGCTTCTCCAGAGAACCACTGTTCACACCCACTCGAATGGGGATATTACGTTCCCTTGCCACATCCACTACAGCCTTCACCTTCTCCGCACTTCCTATGTTGCCGGGATTGATACGAATCTTGTCCGCACCGTTTTCCATGGCTGCAATGGCCATTCTGTAATCAAAATGAATATCTGCCACAAGCGGAAGATGAATCTGCTTCTTAATCTCCGCAACAGCCTTAGCTGCCTCCATAGTCGGCACAGTACAACGAATGATATCACAGCCTGCTGCCTCCAGTCGCAATATCTGTGCCACTGTCTCCTGTACATTTTCCGTCCTTGTATTCGTCATAGACTGGATCAGAATCGGATTTCCTCCTCCAATCACTCTGTCGCCAATCTGAATTACTTTTGTATGATCTCTGAATGTTCCTTTTTCAATACTCATTTTTCTCTCCTGATCATTCTTTTCCGGTAACCTCTGTCTTTCGTGTGCCCGCATACCCTTTGTAGCAGTTTTTGCTCCTGCACCTTCAAAAATCCGCTGTCATGCAGCCGACACCGCTTTTTTATTATAGCTGATTCCCCTAAAAAAGTATACTCTTTTATCATTGCTTACGACAGAAATACCCCGGACTCAGCTGTATCGCCACCCCCTCTACACACAGGCGGATCAAAGAGGTATTTACTTGAAGATGGTTGAAGGAATCCGGCAATTTGGAGAGAATTTGCTCCAGAGACTGAGGATAAAGATCAAGTACGTGGTAGACCTGCTGTAGCTGTGGTGAAACCCGTTGTTCCTCCTCCATGCCTCCTCCGGCGCTCGCTTGTCCGCCTCCGCTTTTTTCCTCTTTACACATTCCTTTCCTCTCCTCCCATCCGGTCAGAATCTCCTTGTAGAAATCCGATGGCGACAGAATTACCCCTGCTCCCTGCCTGATCAGACTGTTACATCCATCACTCAGCCTGTCTGTAATCCTGCCCGGAACAACATATACGTCCTTTCCCTGTTCCAAGGCCATATCCACCGTGATCAGCGTACCACTCTTGTTTCTTGCTTCTATCACTACCACAACATCCGCAAGTCCGCTGACAATACGGTTTCTGGGCGGAAAATTCTGAGCCCTTGCCTCTGTTCCCGGCGGATGTACTGACAAAACGCCTCCTTGTGCAAGCAACCTCTCGTAAAGTTTTCGATTCTGCGCCGGATAACAGATATCCACACCACAGCCCAGGACGCCGAAGGACAGTCCTCCGGCCTGAAGTGCAGCCTCCTGACTGATACCGTCAATTCCCCTTGCCATCCCACTGATAATCTGTACTCCCTGCCCGGCAAGATACTTTCCCAGCTCTGCAGCCACAAAGCTGCCATACTGTGAGCAGTCTCTTGCACCAATCATTGCTACCGACAGGCTGTTTTCCTCCGGCAGTCTTCCTTTATAAAAAACTCCGTAGGGAGCATCCGGAATCTTTCTTAGTCTCTCAGGATACCCTTCCTCCTCCCGCAGCAAAAACCGGATTCCCTGTGCCTCCATTTTCTGATACTCTTCCTCTAATTTCCATTTCTCCGTCAGTTCCTTCATTCGCTCAAATTGTCCGGCATTCAGAACCTTTTCCCACATCTCAACCGGTGCATGGTATACCTGCTCCGCCGTTCCTCCGCAACTCTCCAACAGTTTTGTGATGGTTCGGTTTCCCACCCCCGGCAGATTACAAAGCCAATAGGCATATTGTTTGTGCTTTCTCATGCTCCCCACACCTCCTGTGATGCTCTATAGCAGACCGCTTCCATTAAATGTTCCATACCAATCCGCTCTTCACCTGCCAAATCCGCAATGGTACGCGAAACCTTCAGAATCCGATGGTAGGCTCTTGCACTGAGCCCTAATGAACTGTAAAGCTGTTCCATATACTTCTTTTCCTCCTCTCCCAACACACAATAACGTTCTATATCCGTGGTGTCCATATCACCATTAAACTGTTTCTTTGTCCCGTAAAAGCGTTGCTTCTGGATTTCTCTGGCTTTCATCACTCTTTCTCTGATATCTGCACTGCATTCAGCCTTATGTACTGAGTGCAGATTGCTGATTTCCACCGGATGCAGTTCTACGCAAAGGTCGATTCTGTCAAGGATCGGTCCCGATATCCTGCTTATATATTTTCTTACCTGAACCTGTGTACATCTGCATCTGTTCAGATCCGGATAATAGCCGCAGGGGCACGGATTCATGGCACATACCAGCATAAAATCCGCGGGATATGTCACATTACCATTCGCTCTTGCGATTAGAATCTGCCGTTCCTCCAGCGGCTGACGCATACTATCTAAAATCGGTCTTGGGAATTCCGGTAATTCATCCAGAAAAAGCACACCTCTGTGTGAAAGGGAAATGATACCCGGCTTGGGCAAAGAACTGCCGCCCGTCAAAGCGGCCATGGAAATGGTATGATGGGGGTTTTGAAAGGGTCTTTCCGTAACCAATGCGTCCGTTTCCTGCAAAAGCCCCGCCACACTGACGACGGAGGTAACCTCAAGGCTTTCTTCCAGTGTAAGGGACGGCATGATTCCCGGAATTCGTTTCGCAATCATAGATTTCCCGGCTCCCGGAGGTCCTACCATCAGCAGATTGTGAAATCCTGCTGCAGCAATTTCCGCCGCCCGCCTTGCCGGCTCCTGACCGCTTACCTCAGCGAAATCATATCGGCATGCATTTTCCTTATCCGCAAATAGCTTCTGTACATCCACGACGACTCTCGGCAGAATAGCCTCCCTCTCCTCCTGCGCCTCTTGCAGAAAATGAAGCAGCTCCCCTATTTTCTCAACTCCTCGCACAGTCACATCAGGAATTACAGCCCCCTCGAGAACATTTTCCTTGGGAACGATACACTGCCTGATTCCCTTCCTTGCCGCTTCACGCACAATAGGGAGAACCCCTCGCACCTTTCGGATTTCACCATTTAATCCCAGTTCTCCTAAAAAGAGCGTTCCTTCTGTTGCCTCCTGTGGGAAATATCCCATGGCCTGCAGCATCCCCACAGCGATAGGAAGATCAAATGCAGTCCCCTCCTTTCTGCAATCCGCCGGAGATAAATTTACCGTGATGCGAGTTGGTGGGATGTCAAACCCTGCATTTTTTAATGCTACCTGCACACGCTCCTTAGATTCACGAACCTCACCGCTCAGAGAGCCTACCATACTAAAGCCCGGTAATCCTGCGGCAATGTCCACCTCCACGCCCACTAGATAAGCATGCACACCCTGCAATGCTCCTGATGTAATTGTACTATACATAAATCGTCCTCCTTTATATTTTTCGTTCAATCAGGAGCTTACAAGCTGTTCCTTCCGCCTAAAAACGACCCTGAGCATCACCAAAGACTCCTGATAAAGCATTTCCTATATTTTTTAATCAAAATGGGGTAACTGAAATCAGAATTTTTTGAATACCCGGAGGGAGAATCCCTCCGGAGGATATTTCTAATGAAACAAATAAGCTGTTGAAAATTTTAGATTTTATTCTCCATACTGTCAGGGTCTTGAGCAAACTGAATTGCCAAATCACGCTCAATCTTACCCTCGTAATAAAGCTGCGAAATCGCTTCATCCATGGTAATCATTCCCTGCTTACGGTTGGTCTGCATGACACTGGCAAGCTGATGGGATTTGCCTTCACGAATCAGATTTCGTACCGCATGGTTCGCATGCATTACTTCAAAAGCTGCAACACGTCCCCTTCCGTCAGCTGTGGGAATCAGCTGCTGTGAAATGACAGCCTCTAATACGTTCGCCAGCTGCACCCGAATCTGCTGCTGCTGATGCGGTGGGAACACATCAATCACACGATCCACGGTACTTGCCGCACCGATGGTATGCAATGTGGACAGTACTAAATGCCCGGTTTCTGCCGCTGTAATTGCGACACTTATAGTTTCGAAATCCCGCATTTCTCCCACCAGAATAACATCCGGATCCTCACGGAGTGCAGCGCGCAATGCACTGGCATAATTGTCGGAATCCAGACCAATCTCACGCTGATTCACCATGGACATTTTGTGCTGATGCAAATATTCTATCGGATCCTCCAATGTAATCACGTGAGCATCCCTATTA
>CAYOHU010000174.1:0-4203 GCA_964403845.1 uncultured Acetatifactor sp. | reverse complement strand
CTGTACATGCAAGCGCGGATCAGATCGATGGGAGCATCACCCGTTTGGAAGCTGCCCTTGGTGAGAAGGTGGACAATGTCTTTGAAGGAAAATTAGAAGGCGTCAACGAAAATATACATAAGGAATGTGTAAAAGTATATCGAAATGTGCAGGCTGTTGTGGTAGAGGAGAATAACAAGCAGACCGAAAGTCTCGTCTCTGCGGTAAATGCTCTGAAGGGTAAGCTTAGTGCCGTTCTCGGAGTGTCGATTGTGGCATTGTTGGCAGCAGTGGGCGGACTTGTATTTCAGATTCTTGTGTATCTTCAGGTGATTTAAGAGACGATATGGCGAAGGAAATTTGGAAGCCGGGCAACATGCTCTATCCCTTACCGGTAGTGATGGTAAGTCTGGCAGATACAAACGGTAAGTATAATATTATTACTATTGGATGGATCGGAACCGTCTGCACCAATCCGCCCATGGTGTCTATTTCCGTGAGACCTGAGAGGTATTCCTATCCGATATTGAAGGAGACCGGGGAGTTTGTGATCAACCTTACCACAAAGGATTTGGTTTATGCCACGGACTATTGTGGAGTTAAGAGCGGAAGAGACGTGGATAAATTCAAGGAAATGCATTTGACCCCTATTGCTGCGTCTCAGGTGAGGGCACCTTTGATTGCTGAGAGCCCCGTGAGCATTGAATGTCGGGTAAACCGGGTAATTCCGTTGGGCTCCCACGATATGTTTCTGGCAGATGTGGTTGCAGTTCATGCGGACGAAAAATATATGGATGAGCGACATAAATTCCATTTGGAGAAAGCAGAGCCTATTGTATATTCCCATGGCTCCTACGTTAGCTGTGGGGAGCAGCTTGGCACCTTTGGCTACAGTGTGCGGAAGGCGATAGAATAAATCTGTTACGGATTTGTTACAGAAAAAATGAAGAGTTGAGAATTGGAAACGGATGAAGAGAATTACATGTCATAATAAAAAAGTGAAATTTACATATATTAAGGTTACGCTGTTTTTGTTGTTCTGTGGTTTGCTGTTCACAAACGGCTACACAGCTTTTGAGAAAACAGGAGAAAACTTCTTCCATGTATTTGTGGATGGTGAGGAGGTAGGAGTTGTCGGTGAGGCGGCGCGTGCAGAGGAGCTGCTGCTGGAAGCACGAAGGAATATAGCCTCCCAAAGCGATGACCTTGTTTTTTTGGAAACGGAGCTGACACTTGCCGGAGAAGAGGTGCTTTGGGGTTGGATTGATGAGGAGGATGCAGTGATTGCCCGGATGGAAGAGAGGCTCAGGGGCAATATTCTGGAGACCATGCATCATTCTTACACCATGAAGGTGAATGAATATATGGTGAATCTTGCAAGCGCGGTGGAGGTACAGACGCTCTTACAGACGGCTATTGATAAATACGATTCAGAGCAGAAGTTTCAGGTGAATCTGGTTCATGATTCTGTCAGGGAATTCAATGTCCTCACTGCCGAAGTGGTGGAAGCTGCTGCGAAAAGGAGTACTGAGGGAGAAGCAGATGAATTTGCGGGAGCAGGCATAGAGCTTGTACTGTCAGACATTGGAAATCAGATTGAGGAGAAGGAAGAGAAGGACTTTGATGATTTTGAGATGGGACTTAAGGCCATGAATTTTGCTGAAAAAGTGGAAATCGTGGAGGCATATCTGCCGGAAAGTCAGCTTTCTCCCTTGCAGACGGCAATCGACGAGGTGACTAAGGAACAGGAGACTGCCAGTGAGTATGAGGTGGTGGCAGGAGATACGCTGTCGGAAATTTCCATCAAGGTGAACATTCCTATGGACAAGATTATTGAGATGAATAGTCACATGCTGGAAAATGAGAATTCGACCATCAGAATCGGCGATAAGCTGATTATTACCGTCCCTGAGCCGGAGCTTTCGGTGGAGAGAGTGGAACAGAATTATTATGAAGAGATTTATGATGCAGATGTGATTTATGTGGACAATGACAGCTGGTACACAACCCAGACAAAGGTGTTACAGCAGCCTTCCGCAGGTTTCCGCAAAGTTGTGGCAAATGTTTCTTATTTAAATGATAAGGAAGTGTCCAGAGAGATACTGAAAGAAGAAATCATTGCGGAGGCGGTACCCAAAATTGTGGAACGCGGTACGAAGATTCCTCCCACCTATATTAAACCGATTTCCGGTGGAAGACTGTCCTCACCCTTTGGTAAGAGAAATGCACCGAAGAAGGGAGCAAGTACCTATCATAAGGGAGTTGACTGGGCAGTGCCAACCGGAACGGCAGTGTATGCATCCTGCGGTGGTACGGTTTCCAGAGCCGGCTGGGGAAGTGGTTACGGTTATGTGGTTTACATTGACCATGCGGACGGACGACAGACCCGATATGCTCACCTGAGTAAGGTGCTGGTGAAGAGCGGTCAGAGTGTAAAACAGGGAGACAGGATTGCGTTAAGCGGCAATACAGGTGTCAGCACAGGTCCCCATCTTCACTTTGAGATTCTGATTAACGGTAGTCAGGTAAATCCGACCAAATATCTGCAATAGGATGGCGACACCCCCAAGATATAGGGGTGAACATGCATTCTGTTTACAAATGCGCCAAAATGTGGTATAAGTGCATTAAGAGAAACCGACAGGCTCGGCAAAATGATATTAGTCAAACATGACGGAAACCTGAATACGAGGTATAGATAGATGGAACAATACGCAATTAAAGGCGGTAGTCCATTAGTGGGAGAAGTCGAAATAGGAGGTGCAAAAAATGCGGCACTTCCTATTCTTGCTGCTTCTGTAATGACGGACGAGACCGTATATATAGAGAATATGCCGGATGTACGGGACACGAATGTACTTCTGCGTGCCATGGAAAATATAGGCGTTATGGTGAAACGTACCGACCGACACAAGGTGACCTTAAATTCTTCAAACATCAGAAATCTGGTGGTTGAGGATGATAACATTAAGAAAATCAGAGCCTCTTATTATTTGATCGGAGCACTTTTGGGAAAATACAAGCATGCGGAGGTTGCTCTCCCCGGTGGCTGTGATATCGGCTGCCGTGCTATTGACCAGCATATTAAAGGCTTTAGGGCACTGGGTGCTGATGTGAAAATTGAGTATGGTATGATTAAGACTCATGCAGAGAGGCTGACAGGCAGCCATATCTACATGGATGTGGTGAGTGTGGGAGCTACCATTAATATTATGATGGCGGCAACTATGGCGGAAGGACAAACCATTATTGAGAATGCGGCGAAGGAGCCCCATGTGGTGGATTTGGCCAATTTCTTGAATAGTATGGGAGCGAATATTAAGGGCGCCGGGACGGACGTGATTCGAGTCAGAGGTGTAAGCAGATTACATGGAACGGAATACACGGTAATTCCGGATCAGATTGAAGCGGGAACCTTCATGTTTGCAGCGGCAATTACCAAGGGGGACGTGACGGTTAAAAATGTTATCCCCAAGCATTTGGAGTCCATTACAGCTAAATTGTTGGAAATCGGATGCGAAGTGGAAGAGGCGGACGATTGTGTCCGTGTTGTGGCATCTAAGCCCTTGATGCATACTCATGTGAAAACTCTGCCTTACCCCGGCTTCCCGACCGATATGCAGCCTCAGATCACCGTTGCACTGGCATTGTCCCAGGGAACAAGTATCGTAACAGAGAGCATTTTTGAAAATCGATTTAAGTATGTGGATGAATTGACCCGTATGGGTGCCAGTATTAAGGTGGAGGGAAATACAGCTATTATAGATGGCGTGAATAAGTATACCGGTACCAGTATTTCTGCCCCGGATCTTCGCGCAGGTGCGGCACTTGTGCTGGCAGCCTTGTCGGCGGAAGGCTTTTCCACAGTGGACGATATCCGCTATATTGAGCGTGGCTATGAGGACTTTCATCTGAAGCTGCAGGGTCTGGGTGCTCAGATGGAATTGATTGAGACAGAGAGAGATTTTCAGAAGTTTAAGCTAAAGATTGGCTGATGAATTCGATGGAATTTTGATTCTTTTATGATTTTATTTCTGTTGTAATAAAAAGGATATTGACAAGAGGCTCGGTTCATTGTAAGCTAAGCCTTGAACAGATATGAAAATTCAATATTGTTTTTCTCTTATTCAGAGCTGGTGGAGATACATAGGATCGATGAAGCCACGGCAACCCCTTGTAAGGAAGGTGCCTCCCTGAGCGAGTAATTTCGAACAATAAGAGGAT